>JAQVKV010000001.1 GCA_028694545.1 Zavarzinia sp.
CGGAATGGCGCTGTCCCACCTGCGACGGCGACCGCACCCAATTCATTCTGCTCGATCCCGGCACGCCGCTCGTGTCGGACGGTATCGCCGATCGCGCCGCCGTGCTGGAATACGTCTTTCGCGCGGTCGCCGCGAAGGACATGGCCGGGGTCGCCGTCGTCAACGACAAGCTGCAGGTGAAGGCGGTCGGCTTCCGGGAATGGAATGGGCAGGGGCTCGGCGTCCTGGTGACGCCGTGGTTCATGAACCTCGTCCTGCTGCCGGTCGAAGGCGGTGACGAGGCGCCGGTGGTTGGCACCAAGCGCCTGGTCGAATTTCCTTCGGGCCGCTACGAATTCGTCCAGGGTCATGATGACCGCCTGGGCGGCTGGGAAGGCTGTTCCCTGTTCTCGCCCATGTTCGAGTTCCGCACCATGGCCGAGGCCGTCGATGTCGCGGCGGCGGTGATGACCGCGCTCTTCGATCCCGATATCCGCGAGGACGGCGCGCCCACGGCGGAAATCCGCCAGCGCCGCGAAGCGGATGTCGCCGCGCGCGAGGCGGCGGAAAATCCGCCAGAAGAGGTGGCGGTGACGGATCCGGCCGCCTCGCGCCGCGATCTTATTTTCGGCACTGCGAAACCGTGAGCGCCGGCCTCGCCATCAGTCTCGTGCGGGACGGGCGCCGGACGCGCCCGATGCTGGAATTCACTCCCGGCCCCGATCCCGCACGCCTGCTGGCGGGGCGCGACCCGGCTTCGGCCGCCGCCCTGGTGCCCCTTGTCTTCAATCTCTGCGCCGTGGCGCAGGGGCAGGCCGCCCGCGCCGCCCTCGGCCTCGAGCCGGCGGGGGATGAGGCGGGCTTGCGTCTCGAGCATCTGCGCGACCATGCGCTCTGCTTCGGCGTGGCCTGGCCGGCGGCGTTGGGGCAGGAACCGGACAATGCTCTCCTGTCGCGCCTCGTCGCCTTCGGGGCGGGGGCGGACGCTTCGGTCCTGCGATGTCATCTTGTCGGCGGCCCGGTCGATGTGGGCGGGTTGACGCTTCCCGAATTCGATCGCCTGCTGCGCGACGGGGCGACCCCGCTGACAAGGCTGATGGCGGCAATCCGCCAGCGCCTGCATCCGGACTGGGGCCGGGCCGGGCTGCCCCGGCCGACGGTGGCGGAGGTGGCCGCCCGGCTCGATGGCGCATCCATTCCCCCCCGCGAGACCACGGCCCTCGATCATGTGGGCGAGGCCCCTCTCCTGCGCGCGCTGGAGGCGGTGGAGGGGCGTGGCCTTTTCACCCGCATGGTGGCGCGTCTGCTCGATTGCCTGCGCATGCTCGATCCCCGTGCCCGCTTGGCCGGAGCGGCGCGGCCGGCCACCGGCATCGGCGTGGCGGCGGCGGTGCGCGGCATCCTCGGCCATCGGGCAACGGTGGCGGACGGGCGGGTGACGGGGTATCGTCTGCTCTCGCCGACCGACTGGAACCTGATGTCCGGTGGCATCCTGTCCCGCGTGCTGGCGGCCCTGCCGGCGGATGGGGACCTGCCGTTTCTGGCCCGGATCGCGGTGTCCTGCGTCAACCCTTGCGTGCCCACAACGATCGAGATCGACGGCCGGAGGTTCGCCGCCCATGCATGAGATGGCCCTGTGCGAAAGCGTGATCGCCGCGGTCGAGGACTCGGCCCGAGTGAACCATTTTACCCGCGTGCGCAAGGTGCGGCTGGAGATCGGCCGTTTCGCCGGGGTCGAGGTGTCGGCGCTGCGCTTTGGCTTCGATGTCGTCGCCCGTGGCACGCTTTGCGAGGGGGCCGAACTCGTCGTGCTGGAGCCGAAGGGCCGGGCCTGGTGCTTCGATTGTTCCGAAACCGTCGAGCTTGACGAAAGGCTCGACCCCTGCCCTCTCTGCGGCGGCCTGCGCCTGCAGCCCGTCAGCGGCAATGAAATGAACATCAAGGACCTGGAGGTGGAATGATGTGTACCGTTTGCGGCTGTTCGGGCACCGGCGCCACCCTCGAAGGGCACCACCACCATCACGACCATGATCATGATCACCACCATGACCAAGATCATCATCACCACCACGCCCATGATCACCCGCATGATCACGGCCACGATCATGACCATCACCATGATCATCATCACACCCATGACCATGGCACTCACGATTACGGCCGGGGTCCGGCCCATGCCCATGTGCCCGGCCTCAGCCAGACCCGCATGGTGGAGATCGAGCGCGGCATTCTCGCCGCCAACGACGGTATCGCCGGGCGCAATCGCGAGGCACTGGCGGGGCATTACCAGTTCGCGCTGAACTTCCTGTCCAGCCCCGGCGCCGGCAAGACCACGCTTCTGGTCGAGACCGTCGCCCGCCTGCGCGAGCGTCTGGCGGTCGTGGTGATCGAAGGCGACCAGCAGACCGCGAATGACGCCGAGCGCATCCGCGCGGCTGGCGCCCCGGCAATCCAGGTGAACACGGGCAAGGGCTGTCATCTCGACGCTGACATGGTGGCACGGGCCCTCGACGCGCTGAAGCCCGCCGACGGTGCCCTCGTCTTCATCGAGAATGTCGGTAACCTGGTCTGTCCCGCCGGTTTCGATCTGGGCGAGGCGAAGCGTGTTACCCTCGTCTCGGTCACGGAAGGCGAGGACAAGCCCCTGAAATATCCGGATGCCTTCGCCGGCGCCGATCTTGTGCTGGTGACCAAATCCGACCTTCTGCCTTACCTCGATTTCGACCTGGACCAGCTCATCGCCAATGTCGCGCGGATCAATCCGGCGGCGACGATCCTGCATCTGTCCACTCGCGGCGGCGAGGGCATGGAGTGCTGGATCGACTGGCTGGTGAAGGCCCGCAACGAATGGATCGAGGATCTGGCGCTTCAGGCGGAGGCACGCGCCGCCGGCCTCCGTCAGGTGATGACCGGCGCCATCGCCGGGGTGCGCCCCTGATGGACAGCCGTCCCGGCATTCTGGTGGTCGATGACGAGCCGCGTTCGGTCGAGGTGATCGCCCGCGTCCTTGACGAGGATTTCGAGGTGTTCCCGGCCACCACGGCCGAGGCGGAGCTGCGCCACCTGGAGAACGAGTGGATCCAGGTGATCCTGGCGGACCAGCGCATGCCGGATGTCACCGGCGTCGCCCTGCTGGCCCAGGCGCGCGAACGCTGGCCCGATGTCGCGCGCATCCTGATCACCGGCTATACCGATCCGGACGACATGATCGGCGCGATCAACGATGCCGGGATCTATCAGTTCGTCGCCAAGCCCTGGCATCCCGACCAGCTTCTCCTGACGGTGCGCAACGCCGCCAAACTCTATCGTCTCCAGCGCGAACACGATCGTCTCTCGATAGAGATGAAGCTGCTTGGCCCGACACTGGAAACCCGCCTCGCCAGCCGGCGGGAGCGGATCCGCCAGGGCTTCCATTTCGACAGTCTCATCCGCGCGGTCGGCAGCCCGCTGGACGAGACCTGTCGCGTGGCGGCCCAGGTCGCCACCTTCGACGTGCCGGTGCTGATCCTCGGCGAGACCGGCACGGGCAAGGAATTGCTCGCCCGGGCCATTCACTACGGCAGCCTTCGCGCCGACCGGCCGTTCCAGGCCGAGAACTGCGGCGCCATTCCGGACGAACTGCTGGAATCCGAACTTTTCGGCCACAAGAAGGGCGCCTTCACCGGCGCGGTCGCCAACCGTGTCGGCCTGCTCGAACAGGCGGATGGCGGCACCGTCTTCCTCGACGAAATCGGCGATGTCTCGCCCGCCTTCCAGGTCAAGCTGCTGCGCTTCCTCCAGGAGGGCGAGATCCGTCCCGTCGGCTCGAATGAATCGCGGCAGGTGAATGTCCGCGTGATCGCCGCCACCCATCGCGACCTCGCGGCCGAGGTGGAGGCCGGCCGTTTTCGCCAGGACCTCTATTACCGCCTGTCCACCATGGTGCTGGACGTGCCGCCCCTGCGCCGCCGCCCGGGTGACATCCGCCTGCTGGCGGAAGCGATCCTGGCCCAGCTCTGCACCACCCACGGCAAGGCCTTGAAGGGGCTGACGGCGGAAGCGATCGCCTGTCTCGAAGCCTATGACTGGCCCGGCAATGTACGCGAACTGCAGAACGAGCTGACCCGTGCCCTCGTCCTCGCCGACCGGGACCGGCTGGGCCCGGAATCCCTCTCGGCCAAGGTGCTGGCCGGAGCCGCCGGCCGCAACGACGCCATTCATATCGCGGGCACCGAAAGCGGCCCCCTGCGCGATCGGGTGGAACGGGTCGAATCGGCGATCCTGCTCGAGACCCTGATGCGCTATCGCTGGAACAAGAGCAAGGCAGCCAAGGAACTGGGCCTGTCCCGCGTCGGTCTGCGGGCGAAACTCGAACGCTACGGCCTTGCCCCCGGCGGCAATCGCTCGCACTGAGAAGATAGAGGGCCCGGCGGGCCAAGCTTCGGCGGTGGTCTGGATTGATCCCGGCATGAGCCCCGGCCGCATGGGCCGGTTGGCGTCCCCAAGGGGATTCGAACCCCTGTTACCGCCGTGAGAGGGCGATGTCCTAGGCCTCTAGACGATGGGGACCAGAGCCGGAAGAGGCGCGTTCATAGCGTCTTCCGGCGCGGCGATCAAGCGGATTCTGCGGCGGGGCTGGCGTCGGCGGCGCTGTCGGCGGCCTTGGCCGCGCAGGCGATGAAGGCGTCCACCGAGGCTTCCGCCGTATCGAAGGCGGTGACGAGGCGATAGAGCGTCGCGTCGCGCGCCGGATCAGCCGGAGGCGCGCCCCAGTCGTAGAAATGGAAGCCGCCGGCCTTCAACCCGTCGGCGATCCCGGGCGGCAGCCGCACGAAGATCTCGTTGGCGTCCACCGGATGGTCCAGCTCGACGCCGGGAAGGTCGATCAGGCCAAGGGCCAGCCGGGTCGCCATCTCGTTGGCGTGGGCGGCGTTCTTCAGCCACAGGTCGTCCGCCAGATAGGCGTCGAGCTGGGCCGAGAGGAAGCGCATCTTCGAGACGAGATGGCCCGCGCGCTTGCGCCGGTAGAGGAAATTCGCGGCCAGCGCCGTATCGAAGAACACCACCGCTTCCTCCGCCAGCGCCCCGTTCTTGGTCGCGCCGAAGGACAGCACGTCGACCCCGGCCTTCCAGGTGATCTCGGCCGGCGCGCAGCCGAGCCCGGCGACCGCATTGCCGAAGCGGGCCCCATCCATGTGGACGCGCAGGCCCCTTTCCTTCGCGAAGGCGCCGATTGCCGCCACTTCCCGCGGCGTATAGACGGTACCGGCCTCCGTCGCCTGGGTCAGGGAGACGGCGGCGGGCTGGACGTGGTGCTGGTCGCCAAGGCGGATCGGGGCGATGCGGGCCGCCAGGGCCTCGGGTGTCAGCTTGCCCTCGACGCCGGGCACGATCTGGATGCGGGCGCCGGACATGGCTTCCACCGCGCCGCACTCGTCGACCTCCACATGGGCTTCGTCCGTCGCCAGGATCCCGCCCCAGGGCGGCACCAGGGCGGACAGGGACAGCGCATTGGCGGCGGTGCCGGTGGCGACCGGGAAGACCGCCACCTCATGCTCGAAGATCTCGGCCAGGCGGGCGTTCAGCCTTTCGCTGATGGGGTCGGCGCCATAGGGCGGCATGGGACCGGCGGCGGCCGCCTTGGCCAGGGCTTCGACGATGGCGGGATGGGCCCCGGTCACATTGTCGGACGAGAAATTCATGACACCACCTCGATACGCGCTTCGACGAACCCGTCCGGTTCCGGCCACCAGGCCCGGACCGTGCCATCCGGCCCGATGATGAGCCAGACCAGGGTGTGATCATAAGCCCCCGCGCGGTCGCGGCGCGAGGGGATGGCTTCACCCACGGGATGGGAATGATAGAGGCCGGCAACGCGGCGTCCCGCCGCCCTTTCCGTCCGTTGCAGGGAAAGGTGCAGAGCCGTGTCCAGCTCGAAACTGTCCGTCGCGCCGTCGGGGGCCAGGTTGGCCGAGGCGACGGCCCGGTCGATCACCAGAGGGGCGGTCCCGTCGACCGGTCCGGTCAGCAGGCCGCAGCATTCCCGGGGCGCGGCTTCGGCCGCATGGTCGCGAAGCGTGGCCAGCACGCCGGCGGCGAGGTGAAGGGCGCGGGGGCCGCTCACGGTTCGGGGGTAAGGCGGGTCTCGCCTGGCGACTTGCCGGTGGCGGGATCGACATAGAGCAGCCGTTCAGCCCCTTGCGCATCGCGCAGGCGCAGCACCAGATAATCGCCGGCGCCGGTCATCTCGATCAGGGTCTCGCCGGCCGGAATCCGCAATTCCGCCGTGATCCCGCCCTTTTTCCCGCCGACTTTGGTGGCAAGGCCGTATATGAACAGCGCCAGCATGGCGACAAGGATGACGCCGAGGATGATGACGACGGCCTTGAGGCCACGAGGGTTTGGAGGCAACTCTTCGGCCATGATGGATATGCTCTCGAACCCGCATCAGGTGACGGTGGCGGAGGAAGACGGCGGCGAGCGTCTGGACAAGGTGCTGGCCAGGACCACCGGCCTGTCCCGCATGCGCCTGAAGGGGCTGATCGAGACCGGCCGGGTGACGATCGACGGCGCGACCATAGAGGACGCCTCGGCCAGGGTCAAACCGGGCCAGGCGCTGGTGGTCGACGTGCCGCCGCCCGAACCCGCGACGCCGATCGCCCAGGCGATCGACCTCGTGATCCCCTATGAGGACGAACATCTGATCGTCGTCGACAAGCCCGCCGGCCTCGTCGTGCATCCGGCCCCGGGCAATCCGGACGGAACCCTGGTCAATGCCCTGCTGGAGCATTGCAAGGGCCAGTTGTCGGGTATCGGCGGGGTGGAGCGGCCGGGCATCGTGCACCGGATCGACAAGGATACCTCGGGCCTTCTCGTCGTCGCCAAGACGGAGGAAGCGCATCACGGCCTTGCCGCGCTCTTCGCCGCCCATGACCTCGACCGGGGCTACAAGGCCGTGGTTTATGGCAATCCGCCAGCCAATGCGGGCACGGTGGACCGGCCCATCGCCCGCTCGCGCTACGACCGCAAGAAGATGGCGATCGTCGAGACCGGCAAGGAGGCGATCACCCATTGGCAGGTCGAGGCGCGCTTTGGCCGCCCGCCGGTCGCCGCCCTGCTCGACTGCCGGCTGGAAACCGGGCGCACGCATCAGATCCGCGTCCACCTCGCCTCGCTCGGCCATGGTCTCGTCGGCGATCCGCTCTACGGCCGGCCGCAGAAGGGGGCGCCGCAGGTGGCGCTGAACTTCCCGCGTCAGGCCCTGCACGCATGGCTTCTGGGATTCTGCCATCCGGTGACGCGGGAGCCATTGTCTTTCGAAAGCGAATTGCCAAATGATCTCAATGATCTCCTCGCCAGTCTGGAGGAGATATAATCAGAGCGCATATCCGATCATACAAGTCGGGTATTGCGGAAATGCGGTGAAAGTCCGAGTGTAGCCCCACAAGACCCGTCTCCCTATGGTGGGGGTGGGTTTCGCAGTTCCTGGCCGAAGCCTGGAGGTTGTCCGATGAGCGTTCCCTCGACCGCGAAATTGCCCGCCCTGCCCGACGAAGGCAGCCTGGGGCGCTACCTCGCCGAGATCCGCAAGTTCCCGATGCTGGATCCGGACGAGGAGTTCATGCTGGCCAAGGCCTGGCGCGAGCATGGCGATTCCGACGCGGCCCACAGGCTGGTGACCAGCCACCTGCGCCTCGTCGCCAAGATCGCCATGGGCTATCGCGGCTATGGCCTGCCCGTGTCCGAGCTGATTTCCGAAGGCAACGTCGGCATGATGCAGGCGGTGAAGCGTTTCGACCCCGACAAGGGTTTCCGCCTCGCCACCTATGCCATGTGGTGGATCCGCGCCGCGATCCAGGAATATATCCTGCGCTCGTGGAGCCTCGTGAAGATCGGCACCACCGCCGCTCAGAAGAAGCTGTTCTTCAACCTGCGGCGCATGAAGGGCAAGCTGGCGGCGCTCGAGGAAGGCGACCTGAAGCCCGAGCATGTCGCCCAGATCGCCTACAAGCTGGCGGTGCCGGAGGCGGACGTCGTCTCCATGAACCGCCGTCTCGCCGCGCCGGACCACAGCCTGAATGCCCCTCTCCGGGTCGATGGCGAGGGAGAGTGGCAGGACTGGCTGGTGGACGAGACCCCGGATCAGGAAAGCCGCCTCGCCGAGAGCGAGGAATTGTCGATCCGCCGCAACCTGCTGCGAGACGCCATGGGCGACCTGACCGACCGCGAGCGCGACATCCTCACCCGCCGCCGCCTGGTGGACGAACCGGTGACCCTCGAGGATCTGAGCCAGGAATATGGCATCAGCCGCGAGCGCGTGCGCCAGATCGAGGTGCGCGCCTTCGAGAAGCTGCAGAAGGCGATGCGCGGCGCCGCCCGCGCCAAGCGCCTGACCACCCTGTCGCCGGATCCGGCGTAAGGCGCAGGACCGAGACATCTCCCTCACCCCCTTTAGGGGGAGAGGGCCGGGGTGAGGGGGTCTTCAGACCAAACAAAAAGGGCCCCGGCTTGCACCAGGGCCCTTTTCCGTGGGGCCCTTTTCCGTTCGGCCGATCAATAGATCGAGAAGGGGAAATACTTGTCGTTGATGGCCTTGTAGGTGCCATCCGCCAGGATTTCCGCGATCGCCTTGTTGAGGGCGAGGCGCAGTTCGTCGTCGCCCTTGCGCACCGCGATGCCGACGCCGTCGCCCAGATATTCCGTCGGCTCCATCATCGGCGGGCCGACGAAGTCGAAGCCCTTGCCGGCATCCGTGCCCAGCCATTCGGCGCTGACCAGCTTGTCGACGAAGGCGGCGTCGACGCGGCCGGCCGAGAGGTCGGCATAGAGTTCGTCGACCGTGCCGTAAAGCTTCACGGTCGATTCCTTATACATGCCCTCGAGCATGTTGGCCTGGATGGTCGAGCTCTGGGCGCCCAGCGTCTTGCCCTTGAAGTCGGCCGGGGTCGCCTGGCCCACGTCCGTGCCCTTGGCGGCGATGAACTGGGAGGGGGTGTTGTAGTATTTGTCGGTGAAGTCGACTTCCTTCTTGCGATCCTCGGTGATCGACATGGAAGCGACGATGGCGTCGTATTTCTTGGCCTTCAGGGCGGGGATGATGCCGTCCCAATCCTGCGCGATGAATTCGCACTTCACCGCCATCTTCTCGCAGAGCGCCTTGGCGATATCGATGTCGAAGCCCTTGAGATTGCCGTCGGCGTCGACTTCGTTGAACGGCGGGTAGGCGCCTTCGGTGCCGATACGCACCACCTTTTCCTCGGCCGAGGCGGGTGCCGTGCCGAGACCGACGGCCGTGGCCAGCGTGGCCGCCGCCGCCAGAAGGCGCAGGGCGGAAGTCGGACGAATGCCAAACAACATGTGCTCATCCCCCAGAGATTGCTGAGGGGTCAAGCCTCGCGCGCTTGGCGGACAAGATCAAGCGCGCGGATGCGCCCGATCACAGCGGATGTTCGGTTTCCGCGTTCTCCGCCACGGGATCGGTCATTTCTTCGGGCGCGCGCCGGCGCCGGCGGCGCAGGAGCACGATCACCATGGCCCCGACACCGCCGAGCAGGCCGCCGGCCAGCGCCCCGACGAGGGCGGTGGATCCCATGGCGCGCCATTCGCTGCTGTTCGGCACGGGCAGGGCGGCGACCGGGGTGTCGACGTCTTCGTTGACGAACTGCAAGTCGGCGATGCCGGCGGCCATCTGGTGGTGCAGGTCGTCCAGCACCTGGATTCCTTGCGCCGTGCTGCCGTCATAGGCGGCGAAGAGGTTCACGTTCATCTGCAACTGGCGCACCAGGCTGATACCGGCGATGCCGGCCACCATGGTGCGGGCATCGTCGTGGCCCTGCTGGCTCGTGGTCGCGATATAGAGCGCCATGTCGTCGTGGCCGATGACGGCGAAGACCGGCTTCGGCGCATCCGCCGGGCGCGTCGCCTTGAATTGGGCCTCGCCATTGGCCGCCACTTCATCGAGGGTTGCGGTCGGGAAGGGCTTGGCCACCTTAGCCAGATATTCTGGGCGAGAATCGGACACGCGCTGCACCGTGTCGCCCTGGGCGACCAGCAGGATCTGGCCGAAGCGGTTCAGGAACTGGCGCTTGCCGTCGCGCAGTTCGACCAGTTCCTCGCAATCCCCGAAGGCGAGGACGACGCGCATGCTCTCGCCCACCGCGGCGCGCATGGTACGGATCAGCGCGGCTTCGGCCGGCCGGGCCTCGTCCATGGCGCAATAGCCGGCGAAGGGGGCCAGTTCGAGGGTGACGCCCGATCCCGCGTCGAATTCCACGGCGGCGGCAGGCCCCGCCAGAGTGGCGGCAAGCACCAGCGCGCCGGCGGCGAGCGCGGGGCCGGCGGGGCGGAAAAGGCGCGAACGCGTCATCGGTAGAACCATCACCCTGTGGATCGCGCCCCTCCTGCCGGACAGATGCGGTCGGCGACGGGACTCGAATCGTGAAATGTCCGGCTTGTCGCCAGCGTTCCGGCAACGTTACCGTTCGGGGCGCGCGGGGAAAGACAAAAATGCCCGCGACTTGCGCTAAAGGGAGAGCAAATTGAACGGATTTCGTGAGATCGCCTCGGGGCTGCGTTTTCCCGAGGGGCCCGTCGTGCTGCCGGACGGCGATGTTCTGGTGGTCGAGATCGAGCGCGGGACCCTGACAAGGGTGAGGCCGGACGGCACGCTCCAGGTCGTCGCCGACCTGGGCGGAGGGCCGAACGGTGCGGCGCTCGGGCGCGACGGCGCCGTCTATGTCTGCAACAACGGCGGCTTTGAATTCACCGATCTCGGCGGGATTCTGGTGCCCGGCCACCAGGCTCATGACTACGGCGGCGGCTGCATCCAGCGCGTCGATCTGGCGACCGGCAAGGCCGAGGTTCTTTACACGAGGGCGGGTGATACCGTCCTGAAGGGGCCGAACGACATCGTCTTCGATGCGGCGGGCGGCTTCTGGTTCACCGATCACGGCAAGTCGCGCGATCGTGACCGGGACACGACGGGCGTCTTCTACGCGACGCCGGATGGCAACCGGATCGAGGAAGTGATCTTCCCCCTGATGGCGCCGAACGGTATAGGCCTGTCGCCCGACGGCGGCACGCTCTATGTCGCGGAGACCTTCACTGGCCGGGTCTGGGCCTTCGCGGTCGAGGGGCCCGGGCGGATCGGCGGCGAGCCCAACCTGCTCGGCCATACCGGGCGCCTGCTGCTCGCTCCGGGCGGACTGAACCTTTACGACAGCCTCGGCGTCGACGGGGAAGGCCATGTCTGCGTGGCGACGCTGATCAACGGTGGCATCACCACCGTCTCGCCCGACGGCGCCGATGTCGTGCATATTCCGACCGGAGACCCTTTGACCACCAACATCTGCTTCGGCGGCGAGGGCTTGCGCACGGCCTATATCACCCTGTCCGGCACGGGCCGGCTGGTGGCCATGGACTGGCCCCGTCCCGGGCTTCGCCTGAACTTCGGCTGAGGGTCAGAAAAGAACCCATATCGGGAATAACATGCCCAGGATGGGCGACTGTGCGATTTTGCCGCAGCCGTCGCCCAAACTGACAATCCGTCAGACTAACTGATTGCGTCATATGACGTTTTCCGGACTGTGGCATGTCCGCCACGGTTCTTCCGGCACATGATGCCGGATCCCCCCGCAAAGACTTGACACCGTTTTGGGAACGGTGTCGGTTAGTAAGGTATGCTGCATTGGCATTGCTGCAATGCAATAAAATGTAGGCGGCGCAGCATCCGGGGGTGCGGCGCCCCTGCCTCGGCGGTCCGGACGGCACGTGCGGAACCGTCGACAACGACAAGAACCGGTCCGCGGAAATACCGGGACAAGGGGTGGGAGGCCAAGTTGAAGGACAATAGTATCGATCGGTCGCATTCCATGCGCACCGCCGCTTTCGGTGTCAGCGCCGCCGCCTTGGCCATCGCCGTCTTCGCGGCGGGTCCCGCCTCGGCCAGCGAATTCCAGGTGGGCCAGGTGGACATCACCACGCAGGTGACGATTTCCGCCGGCTTCGGCGTCCGCATGGCGGACCGGGACGAACGGCTGATCTGCCCGCAGAACATCGCGGGCGGCAGTTCGACGACCTGCAACGGCGATGACGGCAACCTGAACTTCGATCAGGGCGACCTGGTCTATGCCCCGGTCCGGGTGCAGGGCGAGGCGACGGCGAACTAGGAGAATTTCACCTTCTACGTTCGTGGCCAGGCCTTCTACGATACCGTCTACGACAATGGCGATTTCGCCACCAATGGCGGCAATCCGGCCTTTGTCGCCGGCTATCGCGATCTGAACGGCCGCCAGTCGGACGCCGCCAGCAATGATTCCGCCTATGGTTACGAGCTGATGGACCTCTGGGTTCGCGGCCGTTTCGACATCGGCGCGAACGAACTCACGGTCAAGCTCGGCCAGCAGACGATCTCCTGGGGTGAAGCCCTAGTGACGCCGCTCAGCCTCGCCCAGGTCAACTCCTTCGACCAGTCGAAGCTGCGCGTGCCCGGCGCCGAGATCCGCGACGCGATCCAGAGCATGCCGGCGGCCTTGGTTTCCTTCGATCTGGGCGGCGGTCTCAACGTCGAAGCCTTCTACCAGTTCCAGTTTCGCTCCAGCGTGACCGACCCGGCGGGCAGCTTCTTCTCGACCACCGATGTCGGTGGCCAGGGCGGCATCGGCTTCGGCGCCAAGGGCGATTATGACGAAACCGCGCCCGACGCCACCGCGCTGGCGCTCGGCAGCGTCAGTCTTTCCGTGCCCAAGGCCGAATACAGCAGCAATTCCGACGGCAAGAACTGGGGCGTCGCCGCCCGCTATTTCTCGCCCGAGTTGAACAACACCGAATTCGGCTTCTATTTCGCAAATGTCCAGCCGCGCAGCCCGGTGCCGGTGTTCTACACGCCGGACGCCGCCAACTTCGTCGGCGTCCCCCAGATCGGCGCCGCGGTCACGGCGGCGGTGACCAATTTCGTCATCTCCAACCCCGGGGCGACGCCGGCCCAGATCGCCGCCTTCCAGACCCAGGCGACCGCCCTGATCTCGGCCCAGGCGGTGCAGACCAACGCCAAGAACAGCCGCATCGTCCTCGAGAACCCGGGCGACGTGCAGATGATCGGCCTCAGCTTCAACAGCTCGGTCGATTTCCTCGGCATGTCGATCGCCGGCGAAGCCGCGCTGATGCACAATCTGCCGGTGCTGGTCGACGGGGAGACCTATGCGACGGCCTTCGTCTGCGGCATCGTGCCGTCCGCCGCCAGCGTGTCCTGCCCCGGCGCCTATGCGAACCAACTCTCCAGCTACCTGGGGCTGACCACCAACATGCCGGGCGCGCGCATCGCCGGCTATACCCTCGAGGACGTCTATACCTTCGTCTTCCGGGGCATCAAGACCTTCGGCAATTCCGACTTCCCGACCTATGCGATTGGCGCCAACAGCACCTCGTTGCTCATGGAATTCGGTGGCGTCTACGTCAACCTGCCGGACGATAATGTCCTTGCCTACGACGCACCGGGCAACGGCACGCCGGGCGACGGCAGCTGGACCGATCCGCTGGCCGGCAAGTACGAGGCAGCGACGGATCTCTCGGTTGGTGTGACCATGGTGGTCTCGGCATCCTATCCGGACGCACTCTTCGGCGCCAACCTGACGCCCAGCGTCCGGTATCAGACGGGCCTCTCCGGCAATACGCCGCTGACCGGCGGCTATGTCGAGCATGCCAGCGCGCTGACCTTCCAGCTCGACGTCGACTACCTCCTCGCCTGGAAGGGCTCTATCGGTTACACCGACTATTTCGGCGGCGGGCGGCAGAACCTGCTGAACGACAGGGATTTCTTCCAGATGACCTTCACCTATTCCTTCTGAGGAACTGGGAAGGCCGTCGGGCCGGGGACAAAAAAGAACAATGGGCCCGCGCGCATGCCGCGGGCCAAGCGGGAGAAATCGCATGAAACGTTTTGCGTATCTTGGGCTCACCATCGGTCTGACCGCGCTGGCCGGGACCGCCGTCGCCAAGGGCGGCGCCGACCAGATCGCGCGCCTCGGGCAGGATCTCACCCCCATGGGCTCGGAGATGGCCGGCAGCGCCGACGGCACGATCCCGGCCTGGGACGGCGGCATCAAGGCGCCGCCGGCCGGCTATGTGCCGGGTCAGCGCCTGGTCGATCCCTTCGCGTCCGATCCGGTCAAATTCACCATCACCGGCCAGAATGTCGATCAATACGCGGATCACCTCTCGCCCGGGCAGATCGCCCTGCTGAAGACCTATCCGACCTACAAGCTGAACATCTACCAAAGCCGGCGTTCGTGCTCTTACAGCCAGAAGATCTATGACGCCAACAAGCGGAACGCCGAGATCGCCAAGCTGACGCCGGACGGCAACGGTCTGGTCGAAGGCCTGGTCGGCGTGCCCTTCCCGCTGGCGACCGAGGGCGTGGAATTCTTCTGGAACCACCGCTTCCGGCCGCGTCTCGGCTTCAAGTTCAAGCGCGCTTTCGCGCTCGCCGCGGTCACCCGTGGTGGCGACTACAATCTGGTGAAGAGCCAGGATGAAGGCATCCTGCACTACATGGGCCCGGGCCTGCGCGAAGAGGGCGATGTCACCAGTCTCGCGCAGCTCGACAACGTCTGGATCACCTATCTGTCCATGACGACGGCACCGGCGCGCATCGCGGGTTCGATCATCCTGGTGCGCGACAACATCAGCGATGAAGTGGGCCCGCGCCAGGCTTGGCAGTACAACCCCGGCACCCGCCGCGTCGTGCGCGCGCCGGATCTTGCCTTCGACAACCCGGGCACCAATGCCGACGGTCTCACCACCATCGACCAGTTCGACATGATGAACGGCTCGCCCGAGCGCTATACCTGGAAGCTGGTCGGCAAGAAGGAAGCCTATATCGGCTACAACGCCTATCGCGCGAACAACACGCCGTACAAGGAATTCCTGACCCCGAGCCATCCGAACCAGGACGTCATCCGTTACGAGCTGCAGCGCGTGAACGTGATCGAGGCCAATGTTCGCGAAGGCGCGCGCCACCAGTATTCGAAGCGCGTGATCTTCCAGGACGCGGACAGCTGGACCTTCACCAACATCTCGCTCTACGACAGCCGTGGCGAGCTGTGGCGGATGCAGGACGGCCCGATCATCAATTACTACGATGCCAAGTCCTGTAACCAGATCTTCGAGGTGGACTACGACCTGCAGTCCGGCCGTTACCTGGCGCAGACCATGAACATGGAAGAGACGCCGATCAACTTCAACGCGACCGAACTGCAGCCCGAGCGCTACAATCCGGACGCGCTGCGTCGCCTCGGCACGCGCTGACCGGTCCTTTCCGGATCATCGACGGGCGGCCTTCGGGCCGCCCTTTTTTTTGCGTTGCGATGGCCGCGCGATGCGACCGCTATGGTCCTTATTCGCCGGAATATGAACCGAATTGTCAGGGACAGTCCCCGCCCCTTGTGAAACAATTTTCATCCAATGCGAGAAAACTCGCGCCGGGGCGACCTCACGGAGCCGGTCATGAACCGGTGTGCCGCCCCGTCATAAAAGGGGGAGCGGCATGGGTGAGCGGCAGCTTTCGTGTGACGTGTCGGGGAACAGGGGGAACGGCCGCGCGTATCGGCTTTCGTCCGGGCTTCCGGTGTCGGCGGTGGCGCTTTGCGCGGCGCTGGCGGCGGGGGGGATCGCGGGTGCGATCGAGATCGAATGGGGCGAGGTTTCGGGCAATGTCATTACCTCGCTTTCTGTCGGTACCCAGATCCGCATGGCGGATCGAGACCCCCGTAATGTCGGCAGTTCCAACGGTGGCGCCATGCCGACCGGCGGCAATGACGACGGCAACCTGAATTTCGACAAGGGCGACCTTCTCACCCTTGTCGGCACTGTCTCGAGCGAGGTCAACCTGCGCTGGCGCAATTATGGCGCCTATGTGCGCGGCACCGCCTTCTACGATTACATCGCCGACCGCAACGATCTCGCCGTGAGCGGGCCGGAGGAGCGCCCGATCCGCGGTGCCTATACCGCGCACGGCCAAAAATACGCGCGCTATGACGCCCAGCTGATGGATGCCTATGTCTCGGGCAATTTCGACCTGTTCGATCGCGCGCTTTCGGTCCGCCTTGGCAATCAGGTGCTCAACTGGGGCGAGGCGCTCTTCACCATCAACGCGATTTCGGTGATCAACCCGATCGATGTCGCCCGTATCCGCGTGCCCGGGGCGGAACTGCGCGACGCACTCATCCCGATCCCCATGCTCTCCGCCTCATATCAGCTGTTCGACGGGCTTTCGATGGAGGCGTTCATCGCCTTCGATTTCAAGCCTTACAAGCTGGAAGCCTGCGGCAGCTTCTTCTCGACCACGGATCTCTTCTGCAGCGGCACCCAGGGGGTCGGGGTCGGCACCGATTTCCGGGATTCCCGCTCGTACTACGTGCGCCACGACGATCCCAACGACGATTTCGCCAGTTACGACGGCATTTCGGCCGACGTCGCGGTGGACGACGATGCCAGCGATACCGACTGGGGCATCGCGCTCCGCTATTTCTCGCCCGAACTGAACAATACGGAATTCGGCCTCTATTATATCCACTACCAGAGCCGGCTGCCGTCCCTGCGCGCCAATGCCGACTACATCAATCCGAACACGGGCACGATCAACGGCCTGCCCTACCCGTCCACCGCCTTCGGTACGCGGCCGCGTTCCGTCGTCCTCGACAATCTCGATCACGGCGAACTGTCGATCTACTACCCGGACGATGTTCACCTGCTGGGCCTAAGCTTCAATACGACGGTCGATGCGCTCGGCATCGCGGTCAATGGCGAATTGTCCTACAAGCACAATGTGCCGGTCTGGATCTCGGAACCGGTCTATACCTTCACCGTCTATAATTACGCCGGCGGCAATCCCCTGCTGGCGGGGGAGGCGTTCGGCTTCGCCCCCTATGTGGAAACCGGGCATCCCTATCAGGAACTGGCGCAGGACCCGATCGAGCTGCATCTCGACGAACCGCACGACATGTGGAACGCCAACCTGCGGCTGACCAAGATCCTGCCCACCACCAACTGGCTGGTCGAAATGCTGGGCGCCAATGCCATGACCGTGCTGGTCGAGGCGGCCGCGCTCTATTTCGACATCGATCCCGACGGGCCTTACGACTACGCGGCCTATGGCCAGAACGGCTTTACCGGCTTCAGCACCCGCCCCCTCCAGGTTGTGCCGGGGGTCGAGGTTGTCGGCGCGCAGGATCTGCCGTCCCAGGGCGACCCCCGCGTGCAAGCGACCTGGAAGCCGCCCACCCAATGGTCGGGGGGCGTGACCGGGCTTGCCTTCTGGGACTATCCGAACGCTCTCGACACGGGCATCAACGTCACGCCGTTCCTCGCCATGCAGACCGGCCTGTTCGGCTCCACGCCGGCGCCCAACCCCGGCTTCACCAAAAGCGTCAACGCCCTCTACGTCGGCTTCAAGGCCGATTATCTAGGCAGTTATTCTTTCCAGATGACCTATTTCAAGAGCTGGGGCGGCGGCGGCGGCGGCGGCGGCTCACGCAATCCCTATATCGATCGGGACTTCATCGGCTTCACCGCGTCCTATATTTTCTAAGCCCTTCCGCCACCCCCAAAAATGACGCTGATTCTGGTTTTTGACGATGGTCAAACCGGATTGGGCATATTACTACTGAGCCGGTGCGTTTTTACCGGGACAGCGTAATCCCGGTATGCGTTAAACGACAGGGTCCGCTTGGGACCGCGGGGACGTGCAAGAGGCGTACGATCAGATACGCCAACGCCGGACCCGGTTCGTACAGTGTGGAGGGGAGCTTACAGGATGGGTGCCGCGTATCGCGGTGCCTCGGCCCGTCGCAACGGGACCGAGACCGCACCGAAAAAAATGACACCAGTTTTGACTCCGGCCATACGGGGCCGTTTCGGGCGCCATGTGGGGCGGGCGATGATGACGGCGGCGATCGCAATCGGCGTCGCCGTGCCGGCGCTTGCCTATGAGTTCGATCTCAGCGACGAGATCAGCGGCTCGATCATCACGTCGCTTTCGACCGGCTTCCAGATGCGCATGTCGGACCGCGACCCGCGCAATGTCGGCCTCTACAACGGCGGCTCGGCCCATGCCTCCTCGACCGACGACGGCAACCTGAACTACGACAAATACGACGTCTTCTCCCAGATCTCGACGGTGACGTCGGAACTGAGCCTGAAGTGGCGCGACTTCTATCTCTACGCCCGGGGCACGGCCTTCTACGATTCGATCGCCGACGCCAACAACCTGGCGACCAACGGCCCGGCCGATCGCCCCTATAACGGCGAATACAATCCGAAGGCCCAGGAAAACGCGCGTTACGGCGCGGAGATGCTGGATTACCTGATCGGCTACAACTACCAGATCGGTGATCGTTACGGCACGCTGAAGATCGGCAATCAGGTGCTGAACTGGGGTGAGGGGCTCTTCACCATCGGCGGCATTTCGGTGATCAACCCGATCGACGTCGCCAAGATCCGCGTACCCGGCGCCGAACTGCGCGACGCGCTGATCCCGGTGCCGATGATCGTGAACTCGGTCGACCTCTTCAACGGCGTCTCGCTCGAGGCCTTCTATCAATGGGGTTTCGAGCCCTTCAAGCTCGAGGCCTGCGGCAGCTTCTTCTCCTTCACCGACGCGCTGTGCGACGGCGCCATGGGTATTTCCTCGCTCACCGATTACGGCGACGCGCGGGCCTTCAATGCCGGCACCGGCCAGAACCCGTCGGACTACAATCTCGCCGCCGACATGGGCGGGCCGAACCTGGTCGCCGCCAACCTGCGGCTCGAGGATGACGCGCCGGATTCGGTGAACGACTGGGGTGTTGCGCTGCGCGCCCTGGTGCCGGAGCTGAACAATACCGAGTTCCAGCTCTACTACATGCGCTATACGAGCCGCCTGCCCTCGATCAAGGCGGTGGTGCCGCATGACGCGCCCGGCACGGGCAAGCTTGCCGGGACCGATCTGGTTACGGCCGTGCCCGACCTCGTCGGCGGCATCGTCTCGGGCCTTGGCGTGCCCGCGCTCGGCGATCTCGCCTCGTCGCTGACCGGGCTGCTGAATTCCCCGGTCGCCGCCAGCGTCACGGACGTCGTCGCCGCGCTGGTCGATCCCCTGGCCCAGCCGCTGCTCGACCAGCTGCTGACCGACGGTTCGGGCGGCGCCTATGGCACCTTCCCGCGCTCCGCCGTGCTCGAGAACCTCGAGAACACGGTGCTGCACAAATATTATCCCGGCGGCATCGACATGATCGGTTTCGCCTTCAACACCCTCGAGGAATGGACCGGCGTCGCCATCAACTTCGAGGTTTCCTACAAGCACAATGTTCCGGTGTTCGTGTCCGAGACCGAATTCCTGGTCACGACCTACAATGCGGCCGGCGGGGTGCCTATCGATCCGGTCACCAACGCGCCGATCACGGCGCTCGGCGCGCCGGGCGAGAATCCGGGCATCGCGCCCTTCGTCGGCGTCCCCGGCACGCCCAACCCCGATCTCTCGGGCAGCGAGCCGAACACGATCTATCTCGACGAGAAGCGCGACATGTGGGTGGCGTCGCTGCGCTTCACCAAACTGTTCGCCGCGACCGACACGATCACGGAAATCCTGGGCGCTTCGGGCGTGACCGCGCTCGTCGAGTTCGGCGCCCTCTATTTCGACCTGAACAAGGACCAGGATTACGCGTCCTACGGCCAGTTCGGCTACACGGGCTTCGGCACGGCGCCGCTGTCGCTGGCCAACGGCCTCACGGTGGTGCCGCCGATCATGGCGACGGATCTTCCTGTCTATAACGCGGACGGATTCTACTTCCCCGAGACGGGCAAGGGGCCGACGCGCTGGTCGGGCGGTGTCCAGGGCTTGATCTTCTGGGATTACCCGGACATCCTCTCGGGCGTAACGCTCACGCCGGCGGTCGGCTTCTCGTCCGGCCTGTTCGGTGTGACGCCCGCGCCTCATCCGGGCTTCACCAAGAGTGTCCACTCGGTGAACCTGCAGCTGAAGGCGGATTACCTGGGCAGTACCTCGGTTATCGTCAACTACTTCAAGAGCTGGGGCGGTGGCGGCGGCGCGGCCGGTTCCCGCAACCCGTACATCGATCGTGATTTCGTCGGCGTAACGCTTAAATACCAGTTCTGATAAAGACGCCCGGAAGAGAGAGCTTCAGGAGGAGACAAGATGAAAATCGCAAAGGCTGCCCTCGCCGGCCTGGTGCTGGCGGGTATCGCCGGCACGTCGGCATTCGCGAAGGTGCCGCAGTCCGAGGCGGATCGCCTTGGCCGGGACCTGACCCCGATGGGCGCCATCAAGGCCGGTAACGCCGAAGGCACCATTCCCGAATGGACCGGCGGCATGACCAAGCCGCCGGCCGGCTACGTGCCCGGTCAGAAGTACATCGATCCGTTCCCGAACGATCAGGTGAAATTCGTCATCGACGGCAAGAACGTCGATCAATACGCGGACAAGCTTTCCAGCGGCCAGATCGCCGTTCTCAAGCTCTATCCGACCGCGAAGCTGCGCGTGTTCGACACCCGCCGCACCTGCTCGCTGCCGGAACGCGTCTACGAGGCGAACAAGCGAAACGCCGTCACGGCGACCATGACGGAAGACCAGAACGGTCTGAACGACGCGCTGCTCGGCAATCCGTTCCCGATCCCGCAGAGCGGCGTCGAGGCGATCTGGAACCACCGGCTGCGCTATCGCGGCTTCAAGTTCCGCCGCTACTTCGCGTCGGCCGCGGTGAACCGCGACGGTTCCTATACGCTGTTCAAGAACGAAGACTTCGGCATCCTGCACTACAATGGTCCGGGGCTGAAGGAGATCGGTGACGTCACCGACATCAAGCAGCTGAACAACATCGGCATTTCCTACATCAACATCACGACCTCGCCGGCGCGTCTGGCCGGTTCGGTGGTGCTTGTGCACGACACCATCAACGCCAAGGAAATGCCCCGTCAGGCCTGGGTCTACAACCCGGGTACCCGTCGCATCCTGCGGGCGCCGGAACTTGCCTACGACAACCCGCTGTACAATACCGATGGTCTCGCCACCACCGACCAGTTCGACATGTACAACGGCGCGACCGATCGTTACACCTTCGAGCTGAAGCCGAAGCGTGAAATCTACATCGGCTACAACAACTACGCCGTCAACGCGACCTACAAGGAACTGCTGACGCCCAGCACGCTGAACCCCGAATTCGGGCGTTACGAGCTGCACCGCACCTGGGTCGTCGATTCCAAGCTGAAGGAAGGCGCTTCGCACATCTTCGGCCGCCGCGTCTTCTATCTCGACGAGGACAGCTGGAACATTGCCCAGGTCGACATCTACGACAAGCGCGGCGAACTCTATCGCGTCCAGGAAGGTCCGATCTCCAACGCTTACGAGCTGCCGCTGTGCTCCTCGGCGCTGGAAGTGACCTATGACCTGCAGTCGGGCCGCTATATCGTCTTCGCCCTGAAGAACGAAGAAAAGTGGTTCAACCTGAATGCGACCGACGTCGATCCGGGCCAGTTCACGCCCGACGCGGTGCGTCGTCTCGGCACCCGCTGATCATCGGGGTCGAACCCATCGGGAAAAGGCGCGGCATCCGCCGCGCCTTTTTTCATGTTGGGATACGATTTGGGACAAAACCGGTCTTTTCCTCCCAATCCCCTGAATGTTGAATTACCGACACAAATAACAGCCGTGTAAGCCGTCGGAAGAGCGGCGAGGGCCCGGCGACAATTTCGGGAAAGGGCTGCCGCGTGATCCGGGAAAACCGGGCGCCGGAGCCACAGGGGGGAAACAAATGACAAACGCGCGCAAACGCGTGGGCAATGGGATTCGTCCGTCCGCTTCTTCGTGCCATTCGAATCAGACACATCGCGGAATTCGCCGCATCGCCACGGCAACAGTCGCCGC
The DNA here is from genome assembly GCA_028694545.1 of Zavarzinia sp. Taxonomy (GTDB): domain Bacteria; phylum Pseudomonadota; class Alphaproteobacteria; order Zavarziniales; family Zavarziniaceae; genus Zavarzinia. The sequence continues at coordinate 21,872 of JAQVKV010000001.1, forward strand.
GGCGCTGGCCACAGGCCTCGCGACGACGGCGCTTGCCGTCGATTTCGACCTGACGGACGAGATCAGCGGCTCGCTCATCGTCTCGCTCTCGACCGGCGCCCAGTTCCGCATGGCCGATCGGGATCCCCGGAATTACGGCTATTACAACCGGCCGGAAGCCGAACAGGGCAGCGGTGGCCTGATTTCGGCGGGCAATGACGACGGCAACCTGAACTTCGACAAATACGACATCATCAGCCAGATCACGACCGCGTCGGCCGAACTGAGCCTGAAGTGGAAGAACTACTTCCTGTTCACGCGTGGCGTCGCCTTCTACGACTCGGTCGCCGCCAACAACGATCTCGCGGACTGGATGCCGGAACAGCGCGTCTATACCTCGGGCCGCTATCCCGACGGTGCCTCCAACAAGGCGGACTGGGACGCGAAGATCCTCGACTACTACATCGGCGCCAATTTCGAGGTTTTCGACCGCTATCTCACGATCAAGGTCGGCAGCCAGATCCTGAACTGGGGCGAGGCGCTGTTCACTATCAACGGCATCTCGGTGATCAATCCGATCGACGCCGCCAAGATCCGCACGCCGGGCGCCGAACTGAAGGACGCGCTCATTCCCGTGCCCCTCGTCACCGTCAGCTACGATCTCGTCGAGGGGCTTTCGATGGAAGCCTTCTACCAGCTCGATTTCGAGCCCTACAAGCTCGACGCTTGCGGCAGCTTCTTCTCCTTCACCGACAATTTCTGCGACGGCGTCAAATATTCCTCCAGCTTCACCGATCCGCAGGACAGCCGCTCCTACACCTCGGGAACGGGCATGAACCCGACGGATTACGACGATCCGAACAGTGTCATGCTGGCGGCCAACGGTCCGATCCAGCAGGATGACGATCCGAACGTGAACGACTGGGGTGTCGCCCTGCGTTACTTCGTGCCGGAGCTGAACAACACGGAATTCCAGTTCTACTATGTCAATTACACCTCGCGCCTGCCGTCGCTCAAGGCCGTCGCCCCGCAGCAATATGCGCAAGGCACGGGCGAGCTGAACCTGGCCGCCCTGCCCGCTCCCCTGGTGGACGATCTTCTGGACACGGTGGCGCAGGGCAATCTGGATGCCCTTTCTTCGGCGCTGTCGCAGATTCTCGGCGGACCGGTGTCGGATCTCGTCGGCGCGCTGACCGGGCCGGTCACGTCCCAACTGGTCGATCCGCCCTATGGCACGGCGCCCCGCTCCACGGTTCTCCAGAACCTCGAGAACGGCAGTCTCTACATGTACTACCCCGAGAACATCAACATGCTCGGGTTCGCCTTAAACACGACCTATGATCCGCTCGGCGTCGCGATCAACGCCGAGATCAGCTACAAGCACGATGCCCCGGTCTGGTTTTCGGAGCCGGGCTTCCTCGCCGCCGTCTATGACGGCGCGGGCGGCGTGCCGATCGACCAGGCGACCAAGGCGCCGACGCCGCTCGGCGTCCGCAACCCCGGCATCGCGCCCCTGCTCGACACCGAATACCAGCAGTTCGACAACCAGTATACGCCGGGCCGCAGCCAGACCCTGGACGAACGCCACGACGTCTGGCAGGCGGCGATCCGCTTCACCCAGATCCGTGGTGGCACCGACTGGATCACCAGCCTGCTCGGCGCCAACCAGCTCTTCGCCCTGGTCGAATTCGGCGCGCTCTACATCGATCTCAACAAGGAGACGCAATACGCCTCCTACGGTCAGAACGGCTTCTCCAGCTTCCAGACCCGGCCACTCGCCGCCGGCGGCATCGAGATCCTGCCGCCTATCCAGGCGACGAGCCTCGGCACCATGTTCCCGGAAACCGGCAAACAGCCCACCCGCTGGTCGGGTGGCGTGCAGGGCCTGTTCTTCTGGGACTATCCGAACATCATGAGCGGCGTCACGCTGACGCCCTCCATCGGCTTCGCCCACGGTCTCTTCGGCATCACGCCCGCGCCCAATCCGGGTTTCACCAAGAGCGTGACCTCGATGAACTTCGGCCTGAAGTTCGACTATCTCCAGCAATGGTCGCTCAACATCAATTACTTCAAGAGCTGGGGCGGCGGCGGTGGCACCGGCGGCTCGCGCAATCCCTATATCGACCGCGATTTCGTCGGCTTCAGCGTTTCTTACGTGTTCTGACATGACGATCGTCCGAAGTTGGCGCGGCTTGCGTTGAAAAGCGCGCCAACTCGGGCTAGAAGCCTAGGACCGACGTCGTCGTCGTTGCGCAAGACAAGAACAGAAACAAAAGAACCGCCGTTCCTGGGGAGAGCCTGATGTCCGTACCCAACGTGTATCTTCGCCGCCTGTCGCTGGCGGCGCTCGTGGCTGCTGGTCTGGCGGTCGGGGCATCGCCCTTCGCGGGTCGCGTCGCCCTGGCCGAGGAAGTGCAGCTGGGCGTCGACAATCTGGACCCCTTCCCCGCCCTGATGGAGCCGCTGGCCACCAGCGCCCTGATCAACGCGGTGACCATGGTCGGCGACCAGCTCATCGCCGTCGGTGCCTGGGGCCATATCCTGGTCTCGGGCGATCAGGGCAAGACCTGGACCCAGGTCGAGGCGCCTGTGAATGTCACCCTGACCTCGGTCCACTTCGTCAATGACAAGCTCGGTTTCATCACCGGCCATGACGCCGCGATCCTGCGCACCGAGGACGGTGGCAAGACCTGGGCCCTGGTGCAATATGATCCGGCCCTCGAAACGCCGCTGTTTGACCTCTTCATGCGCGACGACAAGTCGGGCTTCGCCATCGGCGCCTACAGCCTCGTTCTGGCGACAGAGGACGGCGGCAAGACCTGGGCCACCAAGTCCATGGGCGATCTCGATTTTCACATGAACGCGCTCGCGCAGGCCAAGGACGGCAAGATCTGGATCGCCGGCGAGGCGGGCCATGTCTTCGTGACCGATGCCAGCCTCAGCGAGATGAAGATCATCGAGACGCCCTATTCGGGCTCGTTCTGGAACGTCCTGCCGCTGGCCGACGGTTCGGTGCTGGCCATGGGCCTGCGCGGCAATGTCTGGCGTACCACCGACAATGGCGAGACGTGGTCGCAGTCGAATGTCCCGACCATCGCCTCGGTCCAGTTCGGGCGCCAGCTGCACGACGGACGGGTTCTGCTGGTCGGCCTCGAAGGCACGGTGCTGATCTCGAAGAACGACGGCGTCGATTTCGAGCAGGTCAAGCGCGAGGACCGGAATGCCCTCTCCACCGCCTTCGAGACCAAGAGTGGCGAAGTCCTGCTCTTTGGCGAAGCCGGTGTCCAGGGCGCCCTGACGAACTGAACCTCCGGCCTGACCGTCGGGGTGCCGGCGGTTGGGCCAGACGGTGTTTCAGGCCTAAGGGCAATCAGGCCAGACGGCGCAGCGCCGCGTGGGTGATCAGCACCATCGTCGCGCCCTCGCCGTAGAGCTTGTCCGTCTCCCGCTGCAGGAGCTGTGTCAGCCGGACAACGTCGGGCGCCTCGCGCAGGTCGAGACGGTCGACATAAGGATCGAGACAGCGCAGATAAGCGTCGCGCAGAAGCGGTACCTCGCGCGAGATGCGCTCGCGCAGCATGCCGTCGCCGATGTCGAGGCTGGCATTCAGGGTCATGATCGCCCTGATCTTGCCTTTGCGCACGACGCTGACGTTGAATGGTGCCAGAATGACGATGTTGCCAACGATGTCGATGCCGTCGCGCGCCGCTTCGGCCCGGGCGCGCCGTCCTCTTGCAAGGAAGGCCCCGGCACCAAGGGCAAGGGTCAGGACATGACGACGATCGACCTTCATCGGGGCGGGCAGGTTAGGCATGGCGCGCATACTGCCAGACGGTGGTTAACAGCTTCCTGCCTGTCCGGCGTTTGCCTCGCCATTCTGACCACGGCGGCCGGGGCGGCCCCGGGGGAGCGGATCGCCGTCGATCCGGCCGCGCTGCCGCCACCCCATGCCAGCGCAAGCGCCTACAACGGGCCGCGCGAAGTGCCGCGCCCGGCCGGCGCCACGCCTTCGGTGATGCCGGGCTTCCGGGTGGATCTCTTCGCCGCCGGTCTCGATCATGCAAGGGCCATGGCCATCGCGCCGGATGGTGCCGTGCTGCTGGCCCAGTCGCGGGCCGGGACGGTGATGCGGCTCGTCGATGCCGACGGTGATGGCCGGGCCGAGACGCAAGCGCCGGTCGCCACGGATTTCGAATTGCCCTATGGCATTGCCTTCCGGGGCAGCACGCTCTATGTCGCCGATGCGAGGGGCGTCTGGCGCATGACCTATGCGGGGGCGGCGCCGGCGGAGCGGGTGGAAATGATCACGCCCGAGGGCGATTT
>JAQVKV010000179.1 GCA_028694545.1 Zavarzinia sp.
CCCTGAACCCGATCATCATCTGCGCCTGCCAGCGCGCGGGCTTCACGCCGGTCGAGGCGGCGCGCAGTGCCCAGATCAGCTTCATTTCGGCGCTGGTCGGCGCCGGGCTCGGCTGCGCCCTGCTGCCGCGCATGATCGCGACCCAACGGGCCCAGACCGGCGTCCATCTGGCGGAACTGGAGGCACCCGGCACCGACTGGCACATGGCGCTGGCTTGGCGGCGCGGCGGCTATCTGTCCGACGCGGCAAGGGCCTGGCTCGCCCTCGCGCGCACGGTCTACGGTACCTGAGCGTCGATCAGCGCGAACAGCGCCTCCGCTGCGTGGGAGGGCTTGCGCTGGCGGTGCCGCAACATGAGGAAGTCGCGCCCCGGCAGATCGAAAGGCAGGGCCCGGAGGCTGCCGCCGTCGAGACAGCCGGCCACCACCGCGCGCGACAGTACGGCAACGCCGCCGCCCGCCTCCACCGCCGTGCGCACCGCCTCGTTTGTCGGCAATACCAGCCGGACATCGAGATCGGCGATGGACAGGCCCCGGCGCGCCAGCGCGGCTTCGAGGGCGGCGCGCGTACCCGAGCCCCGCTCGCGCAGGATCCAGGGCAAGTGCCGGGGATCGTCCGGCCCGTCGAATCCGATGGCCGCGACGAGGACCATGTCATCCGACGCGACCGGCCGCCCGATCAGAGCGGAATCGTCCACAGCGCCCTCGACGATGCCGATGTCGGCAAGCCCCTCGCGCAGGCGGGCGGCAACCGCTTCCGTATTGCCGACGCCGACCTCGACCACGATGCCCGGATGGCGCGCGCGATAGCGCAAAAGGATGGGCGGCAACCAATAGGAAGCGACAGTCTGGCTGGCGGCGACGCTCAGGCGCCCCCGGGCCAGACCGGTCAGGTCGGCCAGCACGGCTTCCGCGCTCGCCGCCTCGGCGAGGACGGCGCGGGCCGCCGGCAGGAAGGCGCGCCCGGCCGGGGTGAGCGCGATGCGCCGTCCTACCCGGTCGAAGAGTTTGGCGCCATGACGGGCCTCGAGCGCCGCGATGGCGGCCGACGTCGCGGATTGGGTGAGGTTCAGGGCCGCCGCCGCCCTCGTCACATGCTCGAGTTCGGCGACGGCGATGAAGATGCGCAATTGCTCGAGGGTCATTGCTCGGTGGCCATGGGGGCTTGGGTCAGGCGATTCCCTCGACCAGTAGCAGACCGAAGACCCCGATGAAAACAAAGGCCATGAAACCGAGCAACAAGGGCCGCAGTCCCTCCGCCTTCAGGCGGCGGATATTGGTCTCCAGCCCCATGGCGGCCAGCGCCGTCGCCAGCAGGAAGCCGGTCAGCACCGAGGCATCGGCCCGGATCCCCGCCGGCACCGGGACCACGCTGTTCAGGGCGACCAGCGCGATGAAGCCGAACACGAACCAGGGCATCGGTGCCCGCGCGGTACTTCCCGCCACCTTGCCCCGCAGCCGCAGGCCCAGCAACACGACCACCGGCGCCAGCAGCATGACCCGGGACAATTTGGCGATGGTACCGAAATCCCCGGCCTCCGCGCCGCGCTGATAGGCGGCGGCGACCACCTGGGCGATTTCGTGGATCGAGGCTCCGGCCCACAGCCCATAGGCCCTCGGCCCGAGATCGAGCAGCCCGGCGATCAGCGGATAGGCGAACATGGCGATCGAGCCGAAGATGGTGACGCAGGCGACCGCATAGGCCACATCCCCGTCCCGGCCCTTCACCGCCGTATTCGCGGCCAGCACGGCGGAAGCGCCGCAGATCGAGGTGCCGGCGGCGATCAGGGCCGAAAGCTCGGGCCCGACGCCCAGCAGACGCCCGGCGACCACCGTGAAGCCGAAAGTTCCGGCCAGGCACAGAACGATGACCAGCAGCCCCCCCGGCCCGACCGCGAAAACCTGCGCCAGCGTCAGTTGCAGGCCGAGCAGGATGATTCCGAGCCGCAGCAGCCGGCGCATCGAAAAGGCGATACCGGGCCGAAAGCCGGCCGGCAGGGGCAGGATATTGCCGACGGTGATGCCGATGGCGATCGCCAGGATCATGGGGCTGAAAGCGTGAAGCGCCGGCAGGCGGTTCAGGGCGGTGGCCACCAGGCCGATGCCGCCCGCGAGCGCGAGCCCCGGCATCACGCCGCCGAAGCGGTGGACAAGAGACGGGGTCTCGGCGGTCGAGGTTTCGACGGGGGCGGCGTCTGCGGCGGTCATGGCGGCTGTCCTTTCGGTCCGAAAACCGTGACAGCCCGAGATCAATCAATCCAACGCATTATTTTCTATAAATCAATCGATCAGATCGATTGATTCCCGGCGACAGGCGCCGCCGGGAACAAGGGACGGATCAGTTGGCCCAGCCGGGAGCCAGGCTGCCCTCGTCGTCCTGCATGGCTTCGTCGAGTTCCTCGTCCGCGCCCTGACCGTGCTCGATCGGCCCGCCTTCGAGCCCGGCCTCGGTCTCGGCCAGGGCCTCCAGGGTCTCGGGGGCGGTCGCCTCGTCGTAATCCTCGTCGTCTTCGGGCATTTCGCTCTTCACCCGTTCCGCCGCCTTCTGGACCGCCGAATCGAGTTCGATCTGGCTGCACAGGCCAAGCGTCACCGGGTCGACCGGCTTGATGTTCGGGCTATTCCAATGGCTGCGGTCACGCACGGCCTTGATCGTCGGCTTCGTCGTGCCGATCAGGCGGCAGACCTGCGCGTCCGAGAGTTCCGGATGGTTGCGCAGCAGCCAGGCGATGGCGTCCGGCCGGTCCTGACGGCGCGACACGGGCGTGTAGCGCGGGCCCTTGGAGCGGGTACGCGGCGGCGGGTTCGCCGATTCCAGCACCTTCATGTCGTAGCGCGGGTTGGCCTGGGCCTTGTCCAGCTCGGACTGGGCGACCTGGCCGTGAGCCACCGGGTCGAGGCCGACGATGCCCTGGAACACTTCACCGTCCGCGATCCCCTTCACCTCGAGCGGATGCAGGCCGCAGAACTTCGCGATCTGGTCGAAGGTCAGGGCGGTATTTTCCACCAGCCAGACGGCTGTGGCCTTGGGCATCAAGGGAAGGGGCATGTCAATCCTCCACCGTTGCGACGGGTCCTTGCCGGACCTGTCGCCGCCATGGTCATGGCATTTAGCGATAGGGCTATATAGACGCGCTTCACGGCAACGTCAAACACGGCCGATGCCAGCCCCCTTTCCGTGACCCGGCGAACGCCGGGATGACAGGAGAGAGCGTCAGATGCTCAACACCACCTTGCCGAGATGACCGCGATCATCCATCCGCGCGTGCGCCCCCGCCGCATCCGCCAGCGGGAACACGGTGTCGATCACCGGCCTGATCCGGCCCGAGCTGAGCAGCGGCCAGACATTTTCCCTCAGCGACGCCGCGATCGCGGCCTTCTCGGCGACTGAACGGATGCGCAGCGTGGAGCCCGTGATGGTCAGGCGCTTCAGCATGACCGCCATCAGGTTCACATCGACCTGGGCCCCCTTGAGGAAGGCGATATAGACGAGGCGGCCTTCCGTCGCCATGCAGGCAACGTTGCGCTGGACATAGTCGCCGCCGACCATGTCGAGGATCACGTCAACGCCCTTCTTGCCCGTCTCGGCCTTGATGACCTCTACGAAGTCCTCCGTCTCGTAATCGATCACGCGATGCGCGCCCAGGGCCTTCAGGGGCTCGATCTTGCCGGCGCCTCCAACCGTGGTGAAGACTTTCGCGCCGAGGGCGGAAGCCATCTGCACCGCCGTCGTGCCGATGCCGCTGGCGCCACCATGGACGAGGAAAGTCTCCCCCGCCTTCAACCGGCCCCGGTCGAAGACATTGGTCCAGACGGTGAAGAAGGTCTCCGGGATCGCCGCGGCCTCGACCATCGACAGGCCGTCCGGCACGGGCAGGCAATTGGCCGCCGGCGCGACGGCATATTCGGCGTAGCCCCCGCCCGGCAGCAGGGCCATGACCTTGTCGCCCAAGGCGAAACCTTCCGCGCCCGGACCGAGCGCCACCACCGTGCCGGCGCCTTCGAGGCCCGGCGTCTCCGGCGCGCCGGGCGGCGGCGGATAGAGGCCGAGGCGCTGAAACACGTCTGGCCGGTTGACGCCGGCGGCTTCGAGCCGGATCAGCACCTCGCCTTCTCCCGGTACCGGCACGGGCAGGCGCACCGGCCGCAGCACCTCGGGCCCGCCGGGGCTGGCGATGGCGATCGCTGTCATGGTATCGGGCAGGGAGATAGAGGTCATGGCGCGTTTCCTTGCTGGCCTTCACTGGTTAGGCGATGGCGCCGATGGAGGCAAGAATGGCATTCGATCCCGAAGAGCTTCCGGTAAAACGCCCCGGCCACGAGGTCGCGCCTGTCCCGCTCGACGACCTGTCGATCGAGGATATCGAGGCGCGTATTGCTTCCGCCCGGGCCGAGATCGCCCGCTGCGAGGCAGCGATCGAAAAGAAAAAGGCCAGCCGCAATGCCGCCGATGCCTTTTTCCGGCGTTGACCGGTAAGAATCTTGTTCGCATTTTGCTGTGACGGGTTGACGCAGGCCATGCGCCCGCGCATGATCCGACCCGCAAGTCTTACAGGGACGGCATCACAAAAGAACGGGCTGCCCATTGGGCAGCCCGTCGTTTTTTCGGGACCCCGCCGCGCGCTTACGCGGCGACCTGATGCTCCAGCTGCTGGCTGGCGGCCACGGGGGTCTGGATCTCGATCTGGCGCGGCTTCTTCGCTTCCGGCATCTCGCGTACGAGATCGACGTGGAGCAGGCCGTTCTCGAAGCTGGCATTCACCACCTTGATGGTATCCGCAAGCTCGAATCGGCGCTCGAAAGCACGGGCCGCAATGCCGCGATGGAGGAACTGGACCTCCCCCTTCTCCTCACGCGCCTTGCCGGCGATCACGAGAACATTTTCCTTCACGGTCACGTCGAGCTGCTCGGGGGCGAAGCCGGCGACGGCCATGGTGATACGGTACTTGTCCTCACCCGCCTTCTCGATGTTGTAGGGCGGATAGGAGGCAGTCGCCTCATCGACACGGGCGGCGGCGTCCAGAAGGCGCGAGACCCGGTCGAAACCGATGGTGGAACGCATCAGGGGCGAAAAATCAAAGGCAGAGCGCATCGCAATTCTCCATTGAGCAACGGCGAGTTTCGTCTTGCGTCGGTCCCCCCGGATCATCGCGATCGCTTGCGGGCGGGACGTCGCGCCGGGCCCCGGCACGGGCACCCGACAGCAATGGATTTGGGGGCGGTGGCGCCACCTTCAAGGGGCCAAAACAAAAAAGGCGGCCCCCACGGGGACCGCCTTTCGAAGGGCCGGGATGCGGCGCCGAATTACTTCAGGCCGAACTTCGAGAAGCGCTTGTTGAAGCGCGCGACCATGCCGCCCGTGTCGATGATGCGCTGCTGGCCACCGGTCCAGGCGGGGTGCGAGGACTTGTCGATGTCGAGCTTCATGACATCGCCTTCCTTGCCCCAGGTGCTGCGGGTCTTGAACACCGTGCCATCGGTCATCTCCACCGAGATGACATGATAGTCGGGGTGAATGCCTTCCTTCATCGTCCTGCTCCTTGACCACGGTGCCCACATCGCGCGGGCCGCCGGCCATGGGTAAATCGTATCGACTTCACGTCGGGAAGCCGCGTTCCTATCGGAAAAGCCCGACGATGGCAATGGCAATCGCCGATTCGCCCTGGGGAACTCAGAGCCGCGCCAGCAATTCCGCCTTCTTCGCCGCGAACTCCTCGTCGGTGAGGATGCCCTTGGCCTTCAGGGCCGCCAGCTTCTCGATCATGGCGAAAATATCCTGTTCGGCGGCGGGCGCCGGCGCGGCCTCGAAGACGGGGGCCGTCGGCAGCACCGGTGCCGCGGGCGTTGGCCCCGGGACCGGCAGAGGTTCGGACGCGAACACCGGTGCCGCCGCGGGCGGAGGCGGCGCGAC
>JAQVKV010000180.1 GCA_028694545.1 Zavarzinia sp.
GCTCTTCCGATCTGAATGGTTCGATCGACGAGCGCGCGACGCCGGTCGGCTACGAGGCCAATGGCGCGGGTCTCTATGCCTGCGTCGGCGATTTCAACAACGGCCGTCACCCGGGCAAGATCCGTCCCGGTTTCGACGGTTGCAACATCGGCTATGGCGGCAAGGAATATGCGGCAAAGACCTATTCCGTGCTGATCAGCGGCGGGAACTGGGTGCCGATGAACCAGGGTGCGATTCCCTGGAATGCGCCTGCCGTCGGGCAAGAGGCGGACGGCCGCCCGCTATACTTCTGCCGCGCGATGTCCAACGGCAGCCTGGCGCCGGGCAAAATCGGTCCGTCGACCGGATCGTGCAACATCGGCTACGGCGGCAACGAATACACGATCTATTCCTACGACGTCTTCGTGCCCTGAGGTGCCGCTGGCGGCGTGGCATGAAGCCATGGGCCTGGAAAAGTCCTTCTTTCACTGGACACCGGTCTCGATCACCCTGCTGGCGGAGGTCGTCCTGGCCTTCGTCATGCTGGGGTTCCTCCTCGATGGCAGGCGTGGCCGTTCGGAACGCGACGATGCCGTGCGGGGGAGCGGCAGCCCTGGTTCTCGTCTTGCTGGGGGGGTACCTCCTGCTCGGCTTCCTGCGTCCGGGCGTCGATCCTGATTTGCGGGCCTATGTGACGCCGCCGTCCTCACCCTGCTGGTGACGCTGGAGTTCGCCGGAGCCCTCCATCGTTACCGGGCGCTGGCGGCCGGCCATGTCGAATACCGGCCGGCGTGGATGGATTTCGGCTTTCCGGTTCCCATGCTCTGGCTCGGCGTGCTGCTGGTCCGCCAATTGCGCCTGTCTCGGGGCGCCGTCGCCCCGCCGGGGAGAGCGCGGGCGCTGCTGCTGGCCGCCGTGCCGACCCTCGGCCTCGTCGCCGTCACTCTGACGACGGCCTATGGGATCACCGAGGCGGCCAGCGGCGAGGTCGCTGTCGCCCTGCTCGATCTCCTGCTGCTGGCGACCCTCGGCATCGTCTTCTTCAACGTGCTGCCCGGGGGTGGGGGCTTCTCGAACAGGGTCGTCGCCATCACCCTGGTGACCATGCTGGCGGTCCTTTCGACCATGGCCTGGCTCGTCAGCCCAGTCTATCTCGCCGCGTTCCGGAGCGGCGATCTCGCCATGGTCGGCGGCCGTGCCTTCTCCTTCATCCCGCTGGCGGACGGGGCCTATCGCCTGATCGACGGCGGCCCCACCACCGATCAGGCCCTCGGGGTTCCTGTCGCCCTCGGCGGGCGGATCACGCTGCCGTTCGATTTCCCCTTCTATGGCAAGACCTATCGCAGCGTCCTCCACCGCGAGGACGGCATGCTCGGTTTCGACGAGACGCCGGTGTGGCGCGATGTCGGCCATCGCTTCGGGGCCGGACCCGCGATCTATCCGCTGGACTTTACCGAGGACGCGCCGCTCGATCCGAGCCTTGGCCGATGCGACTGGGTGATCAAGGAAACGCCCTTCGTCGACAATTTCCTGCTCTACCGTGCGCTCAGGTGCAACGGCCGGTCGGCCAAGGTCGAGGTCCAGTTCGGCAATCACACGCATCAGATCACCCTGGTTTCCGGCCTCTATGGCGAGAAGGACCGGATGATCGCTCAGCTCTTCAATGCCGAAGGCCAGAACCCGCTCGACGTGATCCTCAGGAACACGCTGGACGGTGTCGACAACCCGGCGGAGCGGGCGGAGTGCCGCGTCGTTCCGGTGCCCGGCAAGACGGACGAATATCAGGTCGACGACCGCACCCCGGTGCAGGCCGCTGTGACGCCCGCCGATGGTCCGCGCTCCGCCTGCGGTCCCTACGGGCTCAACGAGGACGAGCCCTCCTACTGGAAGGTCGCGCAGGGCATGGTCTGGTTCGTGTCGCCCTCGCAGGACCTCTATCAGAGCGTCGACATCCGCAGCCTGACCTTCTTCGCGCCCGATGGCTCCGGCGGCTGGCAGCAGCTTCAGTAACGCAATGCGCCGTCCATGGTCAGCCGGAAGCTGCCCTCGATCCCGAACAGGCAATCCGCCGGCTTCGCCTCGGCGCCTGAAGCCGCGAGCGACATGAAGCCGAGCGCGAGCGCGCCAGCCGCCGTCCTGCGTGTAACCATCATGATCCATCCCCCGTCGTCAGGTGCAACGGCAAGCGTGCCGCCCGCCTGTATTTTCGGCCCCGGCATTTCCAGCCTGCGGCCACACAAGAAGATACGGCAGCGGCAGGGCGAATGCCACGGCCAACCCGGCTCGGGACGGCTGTATTTTCCACGCGAAATCAGGCGCTTGCCGCGCGGCTTCTGAACGACAGGGCCTCGGCGACATGGAGGCGCCCGACCTGCTCGTCGCCGGCGAGATCGGCGATGGTCCGGGCGACGCGCAACACCCGGTGATAGCCGCGCGCGGACAGGCGCAACCGCTCCGCCGCCTCGAGCAGGAGACGGCGTCCGGCCTCGTCCGGTGTCGCATGGCTGTCCAGCAACTCGCCCTCTATCTCGGCATTGGTGGAGAAGCCGGTGCGGGCCAGGCGGCCGGCCTGGACCGCCCGCGCGGCGGCCACGCGGGCGGCGACTTCGGCGCTGCCTTCGGCCGGCGGCGGCAGCGCGAGGTCGGCGACCGAGACGGCCGGCACCTCGACGAAGAGATCGAAGCGGTCGAGCAGGGGACCGGACAGGCGGCCCTGATAATCGGCGGCGCATTTCGGCGCCTTGGAACAGGCTCTTCCCGCGTCGTCGAGATAGCCGCAACGGCAGGGGTTCATGGCGGCGACGAGCTGGAAGCGGGCCGGATAGGCGACATGGGCATTGGCCCTCGCGACGACGACCCGGCCGGTCTCGATCGGCTGGCGCAGGGCTTCGAGGGCCGCGCGCTGGAACTCTGGGAGTTCATCAAGGAAGAGCACGCCGCGATGGGCGAGGCTGACTTCGCCGGGCCTGGCGCGATGCCCGCCGCCGACCAGTGCCGCCTGGCTGGCGGAATGATGGGGGTTACGGAATGGCCGGTTGCGGCTGATCGTGCCGCCCGCCAGCTGCCCGGCGACGGATTGGATCAGGGAGAGTTCCAGGGCTTCCGCCGGTTCGAGCGGCGGCAGGATGCCGGGCAGGCGCGCCGCCAGCATGCTCTTGCCCGAACCCGGGGATCCGACCATCAGCAGATGGTGACCGCCCGCCGCCGCGATCTCGAGCGCGCGCTTGGCGCTTTCCTGGCCCTTCACATCACGCAGGTCCGGGACCGGCGCGCCATCGCCCGGCGGGCGGGGGCGAGGCTGGCCCAGCATCTGGGTACCCTTGAAGTGATTGGCGAGGGCGATGAGCGAGGCGGGGGCGAGAACGGACAGGTCGCCGACCCAGGCGGCCTCGGGACCGGAGGCTTCGGGGCAGATCAGGCCCCGTTCCTCGGCGGCGGCCGCGACCGCCGCGTTGAGCACACCCGCCACCGGATTGAGCCGCCCGTCGAGCGACAGTTCGCCGAGCGTGACGAACCCCTCCAGCTCGTCTGGCGGTATCAGGCCCATGGCCGCCATCAGGCCGAGCGCGATCGGCAGGTCGAAATGGCTGCCTTCCTTCGGCAGGTCGGCGGGGGCGAGGTTGACGGTGATGCGCTTCGGCGGTAGGCCGAGGCCGATGGCGCCGAGGGCCGCGCGTACCCGTTCCCGGCTCTCGGCCACCGCCTTGTCGGGCAGACCGACCACGGTGAAGGCGGGCAGGCCGGCGGCGAAGGCGATCTCGACATCGACGGGCACGACATCGATGCCCTCGAAGGCGACGGTACGAAGACGGACGACCATGGAATCCTTCGGTAGCCGGAATGATCCCGCAAAGGCTAAGGCAGCGGCGCCCTGGTGCGCCACAGATGATTGTCCTCCCCGGGAATTTTCCCGCGACGGCGGTGACGCGCCGCGGATTGACGCGGGTCGTGGGGCTCAGCACCATCGCGGCGGCGATATCGCCGGGGGGGGACGGGGTGATCATCGAACGGGGACTGAAGCCGCTGGGGCCGGGGATCTGGACGGCGGACGACGAATTGCGCGTGATGGGCATGGCCATGCCAGTGCTGATGACCGTGGTCGACCTGCCGTCGGGCCTGTGGCTGCATTCGCCGGTGGCGCTGGAACCCCTGCGCGCGGCGGTGGAGGCGCTGGAACAGCCGGTGGCCTGGCGCGTGGCGCCCAACCTGATGCACCATCTGTTTCAGGCGCCGTGGCGCGACGCCTTTCCCGACAGCCGTCTGGCGGCGCCGGCGGGCCTTGCGGGGAAGCGGCCGGACCTTCGGATCGATGCCCCGTTGACCGGGCCGTTGCCGGCGTGGGACGGGCGGATCACCGGGGTGCCGATCGCCGGCAATCCGGTTCTCGACGAGACCGTCTTCCTGCATCGGGACAGCCGGACCCTGATGGTCACCGACCTCGCCGTGAACCTCGGCCCCGGCATCCATTGGGGGCTCGCGCTTTATGCCCGGCTGAACGGCTGCCATGGCCGCCTTGCCGTCAGTTTCATGCTGAAGATGCTGTACCGCGACAAGGCGGCGGCGCGCCGTTCGGTCGAGGCGGTGCTGGATCTCGACTTCGACCGGGTGGTGCCGGCCCATGGCGGCGTCGTCGAGACCGGCGGCAAGGATGCCCTGGCCGGGGCCATGCGCTGGCTGCTGAAAAAATAAGGCCGCGCCCGGGAAGGCGCGGCCTTGAATGGTGAATGCCGGAAGGGCTCAGAACTCGACGTCGAGTTCCTCGAGCTCTTCGGGCTCCGCCAGGGCGGCGGCGGTCCATTCGATCATCTCGGGCAGGTTCAGGATGCGGTTGGCATAGGCCTGGCACTTGCGGTCGAGCTTCACGTCGTAGGTCTTGAAGCGGGTGCACACGGGGGCGAACATCGCGTCCGCCATGGTGACCTTCGGGCCGAACAGATAGGGCCCGCCATAGGTGTCGAGGCAGGTGCGCCAGATGCCGATCATATGGTCGATGTCGGCCTGCGCGCCGGCCCAGACCTTGAAGCCGGGGAAATGGCTCTTCAGGTTCATGGGCAGGGCGGAGCGCAGGTTGGCGAAGCCCGAATGCATCTCGCCGCTGACGGAACGGCAATGGGTACGCGCCGCCAGGTCCTTGGGCAGCAGGCCCGCGTCCGGAAGCACCTCGTTCAGATATTCGGCGATGGCGAGGACGTCCCAGACCGTGATGTCGCCATGGGTGAGCGCCGGGACCTTGAACGAAGGCGAAAGGTGCAGAAGCTCGGCCCGCGTGCTCGGATCGTCGATCGGAAGGGCCCGTTCGTCGAAATCCAGGCCGGCGAACTTGCACAGCAGCCAGCCGCGCAACGACCAGGACGAGTAGTTCTTGCTGCTTATCGTTAATGTGGCCTTCGCCATGGACATCCTGCCTTTGTTTCGGGTTTCTGCCCCGTCCTGTTTTGGTTGGCCCCGTCCTGCCGTGCCTCGTCCCGCTTTGCGTGTCTGGCCACTTGGCGTTTCTGGCTTGCTCAGGCAACCGCGTTCCACGCCGTGACCCGTTCGCGCCCGGGCCGGCGGCATGATGTTTAAATTCGACCAAACCGACCTTTGGCGACAGTTCCCTGTTGCGCTCGGTGATCCGTCCCGACGATATTGTGGCAGTGCAGCGAAAAATGCACGGGAGAATTCGATGCGAATACCCCCTTTCGATGCGAATGCCGGAGCCGGCGCGCATCCCCGGGGGCGAGCGTTATGTATCTGATGCCAACCGAGCCGGTGACGCATGATCTATGAGATCTATCAAGCGCAGTCCGACATGCTGGATCCGCTGCGCGCGGCAGCCCGGGGGACCGCGACGGTGTTGCGCAATCCCATGCTGTCGGGACTTTCCGCCTTCTACCCCTACCGGGCTTTCACGGCGGCCTTCGACGTCTTCGGCCACACGCGACTGACT
>JAQVKV010000181.1 GCA_028694545.1 Zavarzinia sp.
ACCCGAACCGTCGCATTCCTCGCAGGCCACGGTCGAGGGCACGCGGATCTGCGTCTTCTTGCCCTTGAACGCGTCCTCGAGGGTGATTTCCATGTTGTAGCGCAGGTCGGACCCGCGCATGGCGGCTGTCCCGCCGCCGCGCTGGCCGCCCCGTCCCATGAATTCGCCGAACAGGTCGTCGAAGACATCGGCGAAGGACGAACCGAAATCGAAGCCGCGCGCGCCGCCAGCCCCGCCCGGACCGCCGCCCTCGAAGGCGGCATGGCCGTAGCGATCATAGGCCGCGCGCTTCTCCTCGTCGGAGAGCACGGAATAGGCTTCGTTGATTTCCTTGAACTTCTGCTCCGCGTCGGCGTCGCCCGGGTTCTTGTCCGGGTGCCACTTCATCGCGAGCTTGCGGAACGACTTCTTGATGTCATCGGCCGAGGCCCCGCGCGCGACGCCCAACAATTCGTAGTAATCGGCCTTTGCCATGGCGGACTCCTGTCACCAGCCTCGCCGGCCGCCCCTCAAGAGGCGACGGCCGGCGAGCCCTGTGCTGTTTCAGCGATCAGTTGGACGACTTCTTCTTGTCGTCCACTTCCTCGAAGTCGGCGTCCACCACGTCGTCGGCGCCGGGCTGCGCACCCGGGGCCGCGCCCGCGTCGGCGCCGCCGGCGGCACCTGCCGCCGCCGCTTCCGCCTTGTAGATGGCTTCACCCACCTTCATGGCGGCATTGGCCAGCGCTTCGGTCTTCGCCTTGATCGCTTCCGCGTCCTCGTCGCCGAGCACCGCGCGGAGATCCGCGACCGCTGCCTCGACCGCCGCCTTGTCCTCGGCGGCGATCTTGTCGGCATGCTCGGTCAGGTTCCGTTCGGTCGAATGGATCAGACCCTCGGCCTGATTCTTCGCCTCGACCAGTTCCTTCTTCTTCTTGTCCTCGGCGGCATGGGCTTCCGCGTCCTTCACCATCTTCTCGATGTCGGCGTCGGACAGGCCACCGGAGGCCTGGATGCGGATCTGCTGTTCCTTGCCCGTGCCCTTGTCCTTGGCCGAGACCTGGACGATGCCGTTGGCGTCGATGTCGAAGGTGACCTCGATCTGCGGCACGCCCCGGGGCGCCGGCGGAATGCCCATCAGGTCGAACTGGCCGAGCAGCTTGTTGTCGGCCGCCATCTCACGCTCGCCCTGGAAGACCCGGATCGTCACCGCGTTCTGATTGTCGTCGGCGGTGGAGAAGACCTGGCCCTTCTTGGTCGGGATCGTGGTGTTGCGTTCGATCAGACGGGTGAACACGCCACCCAGGGTCTCGATGCCGAGCGACAGCGGGGTGACGTCGAGCAGCAGGACGTCGCGGACGTCGCCCTGGAGCACGCCGGCCTGGATGGCGGCGCCCATGGCCACCACTTCGTCCGGGTTCACGCCCTTGTGCGGTTCCTTGCCGAAGAAGCTCTTCACCACTTCCTGGATCTTCGGCATGCGGGTCATGCCGCCGACCAGCACCACCTCGTCGATCTGACCGGCCGAGAGACCGGCGTCCTTCAGGGCCTTGGCGCAGGGTTCGATCGTGCGCTGGACGAGATCGTCGACCAGGCTCTCGAACTTGGCGCGGGTCAGGCGCAGGGTCAGGTGCTTCGGACCGGTGGCGTCCGCCGTGATGAACGGCAGGTTCACTTCGGTCTGCATGGAGGACGACAGCTCGATCTTGGCCTTTTCGGCCGCTTCCTTCAGGCGCTGCAGGGCGAGCTTGTCCTTGCGCAGGTCGATGCCGCCGTTCTCGCGCTTGAATTCGTCGGCCAGGTAATCGACCAGACGCAGGTCGAAGTCCTCGCCGCCGAGGAAGGTGTCGCCGTTGGTCGACTTCACCTCGAACACGCCGTCGCCAATCTCGAGCACGGAGACGTCGAAGGTGCCGCCGCCGAGGTCATAGACCGCGATGGTCTTGCCGTCCTGCTTGTCGAGGCCGTAGGCGAGCGCCGCCGCCGTCGGCTCGTTGATGATGCGCAGCACTTCGAGGCCGGCGATCTTGCCGGCGTCCTTGGTGGCCTGGCGCTGGGCGTCGTTGAAATAGGCGGGAACGGTGATGACCGCCTGGGTCACGGTCTCGCCGAGGAAGGATTCTGCGGTTTCCTTCATCTTCTGCAGGATGAAGGCCGAAACCTGGCTCGGGCTGTATTTGGTGCCGCGCACATCGACCCAGGCGTCGCCATTGTCCGCCTTGACGATGTTATAGGGCACCATGCCCTTGTCCTTCTGGGTCATCGGGTCGGCGAACGAGCGGCCGATCAGGCGCTTGATCGCGAACAGGGTGCCTTCGGGATTGGTCACGGCCTGGCGCTTCGCGGCCTGGCCGACCAGACGTTCACCGTCGCCCGAGAAAGCGACCATCGACGGCGTGGTGCGGGCACCTTCCGCGTTCTCGATCACCTTCGGCTTGGCGCCGTCCATGATCGCGACGCACGAATTGGTGGTCCCGAGGTCAATGCCAATAACCTTGCCCATCATTTTCTCCTTCGCGGCAGGCGTCGGCGGCCCGAAAGGCACCGGCGACACCCCCTATGGGTCCTGAAACAGGGCGAGGGAGGCGTGAAAGCCCCCGCCCGCGCTGTGGCTTATATAGGGCGGGGTTTTCGGCGCCGCAACGGTGCTGACGACGAGTCAATGAGCTGCGGGAGAAAATTTGTGCCGCACCCTGCGAGGATGTCGCGGGAGCTCTCCTAATTGGCCTTCGGCGTGATCTGCGGCGGCATGTTCAAGATCGTCAGGCCACCTGTTGCAGCGGTTGCCGCCGCCGCAACAGCGCTTGCTGCCTGGATGGCGGTCGCACAATCTTCCAACGAAGCGTTTGCGCCCGAACATTTCTGGCTGGCAAGAACCATCAGATTACTGTTTGCCTGAATCAACTGTGTGATAGCCGCTTGGCGGCTCTCGTACGCACTGGTATAGGCGGAGAAGACTTTGTGACATTCGGCGAACATCTGTGAATCCGTGTTTGCATTGCCTTCGAAGAGATATTCGACGCAATTGTCGATCAATACGCCTCGATTAAGGGCTGCGTCGACCACCTGAACCACGGCGGCGGCGACCTCCTTGTTCACGCCGTTGCCGGTGCTCGTGTCGATGACCACCGTCCCGCCCACCGTGCCGGAGGCTGCCGCCGCCAAGGCATGCTCCGCCGCCTTGAGTTCCAGCTTGGCGGTTTCCAGATCCCCTTCGGCTTGTTTGACGTCCTTCAAGGCCGCGTCATATTTTTCTTGAGCCTCCGTGGTGGCGTTATCGGCCGGTTTCAATTTGTCCGCGGACGCTTGGAGGTCGGTGACCTTCTTTTCCAAGGCCTGGACCTTCTGTTGGGCTGCTTCCACGCCCTCGCCGAGGCTGGCGGCGCTGGTGCCGCCGACGAGCGACGTGATGGGGCCCCGGTTGGGTGAGGTCATCTGCTCGATGGCGAGGGCGGCCAGCATCGTGTTCTGGAAGCGGCGGAGTTCGGCGCGCACGGCCCGGTCCGACAGGCGCCCACCGGCGGATAGCGCGCAGATATTGTAGAGGAGATTGCTCTGCGCCTGGGTCAGCTGGGTCCGGAAGGCCATGGTGCCGCCGGACTCGGCGACCGCGGCGACGGCCTTGGCCACCGCTTCCTTGGTCTCGACCGACAGGCTGCCCGAGGCCGAGAGGAAGGAGAAAACATCCGGGCTCTGCTCCACACAGACCTGATAGTCAGTGCGGATGATTTCCTGGCCGTCCGCACTCTTGGTGGTGTGTTCCCGGCCCGGCACGGTGACGATCACGCGCTGCTTGGCGTCGATCGTCGAGACATTGGGTTTCTCTGCCCAATTGTCGAATGTGTATTGGACGGTGCTCCATTCGGCGCAGGCGCTCAGGCCCAGCGCCGCAACGGCCATAACGAGAAATTTGTGCATGGCGCCCTCCCCCAAGGTATCTGGGGAAGTGTACACAACTTTATGGTTTAGTGTATCAAAACACACGCCGTCGCGCATGGGTTGAGCCGCCGGCGGGATGCCGGCGGCCGATAGCGTCAGGCGGTCTGGGGCATCAGGCGGTCTGGTCGACGCTCGGCGTGGCCGGGGCTTCGGCCTTGGCGACGCCGACCTTGGCGGCGCGCAGCAGGCGGCCGTGGATCTGGTAGCCGGTCTGCACCACCTGGATGACGGAACCGCCGGGCTGGCCGGTGCCCGGCACCTCGAACAGCACTTCATGCTTGTTCGGGTCGGCCTTCTCGCCCAGTGCCGGGTCGATCTTGCTGATGCCCGCCTTTTCGAAAGCGGAGAGCAGCTCGCGCTCGGTCATTTCCACGCCGTCCAGCAGGTTGGTCAGGGCGCCGCCCTCGGTCCTTGCCTCGGCCGGCACGGATTCGAGCGCACGGCGCAGGTTGTCGGCAACGGAGGTCAGGTCGCGGGCGAATTTGGTGACGGCGTATTTCGCCGTGTCCTCGCGCTCGCGCTCGGCGCGGCGGCGCAGGTTCTCGGCCTCGGCGAAGGCGCGCAGCACGCGGTCCTTCAGGTCCGCCACTTCCGCCTGCAGGGATTCGACGGTCGGGCTCGCGGGTGCCGCTTCCGTTTCGGCCGGGGCCGCGCTCGCTTCGGTTTCCGTCGCGGTCGCTTCGGTGTTTTCGGTCTCGGTCGTCATGTCACTTCCAGTTTTCAACTCATCAGGCGGCCGATCACCCGGGCGGTATAATCCACCATGGGCACGACCCGCCCGTAATTCACCCTTGTCGGCGCGATGACGCCGATCATGCCGACGATCTGCTCGTTCCGGCGCCTGAACGGCGCCACGATCAGTGACGAGCCGGACAGGCTGAACAGCTTGTTCTCGGAGCCGATGAAGATGCGCACCCCGTCGGCGTCCTGCGCCAGATCCAACAGTTGGAGGACGTCGCGCTTGGATTCAAGGTCGTCGAACAATTGCCGCACCCGTTCGAGATCCGCAAGCGCCGTGAGATCGTCGAGCAGCCGCGCCCGGCCCGAGACGATCAGCATGTTGCGGTCGCCCTCGTCCGACCAGGTGGCGAGGCCGGCCTCGACGACCTTGGCGGCGAGCTGGTCCAGCTCGGCCCGGCGCTGGTCGATCTCGCCGAGGATGCGGGTGCGCCCCTCGGCCATGGTCCGCCCGCCGAGGCGCGCGGACATGTAGTTGGAGGCGGCCTGAAGCGCGCTGGGTGTCAGGCCGGCGGGGACGTCGACGATGCGGTTCTCGACCGAACCGTCCTCGGCCACGATCACGGCCATGGCCCGTTCCGGTCCGAGCGTCACGAATTCCACATGGGACAAGGGCTTGTTCGCCTTGGGCGCGATGACGAGGCCGGCGCAATGCGAGAGGCCGGACAGGCGCCGCGTCGCTTCCGTCAGCACATCCTCGACCGATTTGCCGGCGGCGGCCGCCTGCGCCTCGATCGAGCGGCGCTCGTCCTCGGTCAGGCTGCCGAGTTCGAGGAAACTGTCGACGAAGATGCGCAGGCCCGCCTGGGTCGGCATGCGTCCGGCCGAGGCATGGGGCGCGTAAAGCAGGCCGGCCTGCTCCAGATCCGACATCACATTGCGGATCGAGGCCGGCGACAGCGGAAAATCGAGACGCTGCGACAGCGTGCGCGAGCCGACAGGCTCCCCCGTCTCGAGATAAGCCTCGACGATGGTACGGAAGATCTGGCGAGAACGGTCGTTCAGCTCCTGGATCATCCCGGAAATTCCCGTGTCTACAATGTCTGCAATCTAGGAAGGGGTTGTGGCCGCGTCAATCTGCCCGGGACGATCGGGGGTGGACAAAGGCCATGGCGAGTCGCCACATAGGAGTTGCCCCGCCTTTCCGGGGCCAAGGCCAGCACGGTGCCGAGGCGCCGTAACGACAAGGTCTCGGCGGCCGCCACCGCAACTTAAGGCGCGCCGCCCCAGAAGGAAGGAGCAGAGCCATG
>JAQVKV010000182.1 GCA_028694545.1 Zavarzinia sp.
GGCCATGGCGTCGGACTGGACGCGGGAAGGCACCGACGCCCTGGCCCGGGCACGGACCAGCTTGCCGGAAGACGCCTGGCGCGACCTCTGGCGCCGCGTCTTGGCGGCGGGCGTACCACCCGAAGCCGCGACGAGGGGCAGCAATGCCTTCGCCCTGTCGGGTCGGCGCACGGCCCATGGCGCCGCCATAGTCGCCGCTGATCCGCATCTGCCGCTCGGCCTGCCCGGCCTCTGTTTCGTCGCGGGGCTGCAGGGTCCGCGCACGCGGGCCGTGGGCGTGATGATGCCCGGCGTGCCCACCATGCCCATCGGCCGCAACGAAGACATCGCCTGGGGCAGCACCAACCTCTATGCCCGTACCAGCGACCTCGTCGATGCGAAGGATCTGCCGCTGCGCGAAGCCTCCGCCACGGTGAACGTCCGCGGCGGCAAGCCCCGCCGTCTCGTGTGGCGCGAAAGCACTCTCGGCCCGATCGTCAGCGACACGCGGACAAGGCCTCATGCCGAACCGGTCGCCCTGCGCTGGATGGGCCATGCCCCGAGCGACGAGACAGGCGCCCTGCTCGCCGTCGCCAGGGCGCGGAACTGGGCGGAATTCCGTGCCGCCCTCGATGGCTTCGCCGTGCCCGGCCTCAATTTCACCTTCGCCGACAGGGAGGGCCGTGTCGGCCAACTGCGCGCCGCCCATGTGCCGCGCGGCCGCGCCCGCGACCCCGACGACCTTCTGCTGACCCCGGATCAGGCCTGGACGGCGGACAAGCGGGCGACGGCAACCGACCTGCCCGCCGTCTTCGACCCGGACGAGGGCTTCGTCGTCTCCGCGAACGAGGCGCCGCCGGCGGAGGGCCCGGTCATCGGCTTCTATTTCCCGCCGCCCGACCGCGCCCTGCGACTGCGCGAGCTGATCGCCCCCTTGCGCGATGCCACGGTGGACGGCCTGCGCCATCTCCAGGCCGACGTCTTCCACGCGCCAGCGCTGGCCGGACGGGATCGCCTGCTGACCGCCTTCGGGCCCGGGCCGCGTACGGCCAAGGCCCAGGCCATCCTGAACCGGATGAGCGCCTGGGACGGTTTCTACGACGCCGAATCCATCGGCGCGACGGCTTACGAATTCATCCTGGCCCGCCTCGTGGCCCTGCTGCTGAAGCGACGCCCGCTCGCGGTCTACGACGCAATCCGCCGCTCCCGCGCCATGATTTTCGAGGATCTGGCCGCCCTGCCCGTGGCCGAACTTCGGCGGACGACCGAAAAGGCCCTGGCCGCCGTCGCCCGTCACTGGCCGGCGGATGCGCGCTGGGGCACGGTCCATGCGCTGGCGCCGAACCATCCGCTGCATGCCTTGCCCCGGATCGGGCGCGCCTTCGCCGCCCCCCGCCTGCCGGGCGCCGGCTGCAACGACACGGTCGCGAAGACGAGCCACGGGCTTTCCTTCAAGCCCCACGTCGCCGGCTTCGGCGCGGCACTCCGCCATGTCGCCGACCTCGGCGATCCGGACGCCAACTGGTTTCGCCTGTTCGGCGGGCAGGACGGCTGGGCGGGCTCGGAAAACGCGTTGGACCAGCTCGCCGGCTGGCACCAGGGCGCCGATATCCAGGTTCCCTTGCGAATCGAGAGCGTGCGCCGCCGCTTCGCGCGGCGACTGGTGATCCGCCCCGCCTGAACCGTCAATGCACGGCCGATCCGGGCGGCGGGATCTCGTCATCCTCCGCCGGATCGAAACTGCCGGCCATCGGGCTTGCCTGATGATGGGACAGGCGCCACTGCGCATCCTCGAGTACGAAGACATTGGTTGCCGCCAGCGCCTGGCCCCCGATCATCTCGACCGACAGCACGGTGGCGACGCCGGGCGCCAGTATCAGGACCTGCTCCGCCTCGCAATGGACCGATGGGCTGCCGGGGTTGGAGAGAATGTCGGCCCAGGACTTCAGCACCTGTCGCCGGTCCGTCATCGGTGGCCAGCCCGGATGGACACAGGACACAGGCCCCTGCTTGCACCAGAGCGACAGCATGGTCACGATGTCGCGATGGCGAAACGCGGTGTAGAAGGCGGCGTTGGCCGCCAGGACGGCCGCTTCGACGCTTGTGCTCACGATCCTGCTCCCGGCTGAGGTCCCCCATCCTAGCAGCCTGTGGCGCCGATCATAGACGGCCGGCCGCCCTCATGGTTTCCTCGCCTTACCAAAGGACGCATGAAGACCCGTGATGCGACACCGCCCCCCCTGACCGGATTGTTTCTCGCCCTGATGCTGGTCCTGCCGGCACAGGTCGCGCAGTCGCGCGCGCCGGACGACATGACGCCGCTGCCGAAATATCCGGGCGGCTCCGCCCCGCCGGCGGGCAAGGCCGATCCGCGCCACCGCCCCGCCCCCGGGGCGGCGGCCGCGCTGGACAGCCTGCCGCCGCTACCACTCGCCGCGATCGGTGTCGTCGACCTTGGCGAGAGCTTCTGCACCGGGACCGTGGTCGGGCCGCGCATCGTGCTGACCGCCGCCCATTGCGTCTTCAATGCCTTCGGACAGGTGCGCATGCCGCGCCGCTTCCTTGCCGGCCACGGCGAGAATGGCACATTGGCCGAGGCGCGGGTGGTCGAGGCCTTTATCCCGCCCGACTACAACCTGCGGCGTTTCCAGGAGACCAACGACATCGACGGCCTCGACTGGGCGATCCTCGAACTCGATACCGACATCGGCGTCATGACCGGCGAAGTCGAGATCGCCAGTTTCGACCGCAAGCAGTTGAAGACCTATGACGGTGCCAGCCGAAGCTTCGTCCAGATCGGCTATGGCGAGAAGGACGGCGACGTGGTGACCATCCGCCCCGGCTGCACCGTGATCGAGGCCTGGGACGACAACACTTTCGGCCACAATTGCGGCAGCGTCTCGGGCGATTCCGGGGGGCCGGACCTCGCCTTCATCGAGGGGCGCTGGCAGATCATCGGCATCGAATCGGCCGAGATCGACACGGACGCCTCGAAGGGCGTGGACATGGCCGTCTCGGCGCGCGCCTTCGCGGCGGAAGCCGCGCGCCACCGCTGATCAGGGCTGGCGCGCCAGCAGGGCCGTGGTGCAATCGGGCGCACCGTTCAGGGTGGCGCGCATTGCCATCTCGTCTTCGGACAGCTCGAGATCGAAACCGATCATGACGTAGCCTGTCGGCCGTTCGATCCAGGCGTCGGGGAAGGTTGTCAGACGCCGTGCACCCGCGCCCGGGGTGGGGCCGATCACGCGGAAACGCCCGGCCGGAACCCCCGGATTGCTGGCCACCGGGTAGAAAGAAACAATGGCCGTCATCTCTCCGCCCGAAGGCGCGTCGAAACTCATGGTAACGCCGGTCAGGCCCTGCGCGCAGGTATAAGTGCCCATCCAGACCCCCGAGAACCCCGTATCGGACACCGCCGGACGGGCAGGCGCCGGGCGAGCGGGAGCCGGGGCCGGTGCTGGAGCGGGGGCCGGTGCTGGAGCGGGCTCTGGCGCCGGCGTCGCCTCGGGTGTGCGCCGCCCGCTCATGCCGCCGAGGAAACTGCCCTGGGCGACGGCGCCTTCCGCGACCACGAGGCTGACGAACGCGCAGACGAGCAGCCCCGCCAGCGCCCTGCTCCGAAATCCTATCCCGAACAATGCCTTTCCCCCCGAAATCGCAGTCCGTTCCAACGGCCGGGATGATAGCAGCGTGTGCACGTCTTGTCGCAAGGGCTGGAGCTTGACGGGCCCCGGTCCGGATCAATAGTTTCGTAGCACCCGTCGCGGCATCGCCCGCCAAGGCGGGAATGTCGGGGCCCTTCCGCGATCCTGCCCGTCACTGTGGCGGTGATCACTGCAGGGTGGGGACGACATGGGCAGAATGGACTCATGTCGAATCAATCAAGGAGTGAACGGCATGAGCATCCGTTCGACGATCATCGCCACCGCGGGGCTCGCGGCGGCCACCGTCGCCTTCGCGTCGCCGGCCTTTGCTGAATACAAGGTCTGCAACAAGACTTCGCGCACCACCTCCGTCGCCGTCGGCTATTACGACGACCGGACCAATGATGGCGTCTCGAACGGCGTCTGGACGTCCGAAGGCTGGTGGAACATCCAGCCCGGTTCCTGCGCCACGCCGATCGAAGGGCCGCTGAAGGTTCGCTACGTCTATATCTATGCCGAACATCCGGACGGCAGCAGCTGGCCGGGCGATTCGCCGTTCTGCGCCAAGGACGCATCCTTCACCATTCGCGGCAACGAGAACTGCGAACGGCGCGGCTTCTACACCAAGAATTTCACCGAAGTCGACACCGGCGCGGACGCGAAATCCTACACCACCAACCTGACGGACGATTGATCGCCGTCAGGTCGTGCCCGGCGGCAGGTGCCGCTTGGTCTTTGCCGTCGCCATGGCGGTCGTCGGGTCTTCGGGCCAGGGATGTTTCGGATAGCGTCCGCGCAGATCGGCGCGGACGTCCGGATAGCCCCTGATCCAGAAACCGGCCAGGTCCCGCGTCACCTGCACCGGCCGCCCGGCCGGCGACAGCAGGTGCAGGGTGACCGGTACCGTGCCACCCGCAACCGCCGGTGTCTCCCGTGCCCCGAACATTTCCTGAAGCTTGACCGGCAGGACCGGGGCCGTGCCCTCGCCATAATCGAGGGCGTGGCGATTGCCCGAAGGCACCTGCAGATAGCTGGGCGCCAGCCGGTCCAGATTTTGCCGCTGCGGCCAGTCGAGGCCCGCCAGCAGGATTTCGTGCAGGTCCAGCCGGCGTAGCTGCTCCAGCCGCGAGGCGTCGCCCACGAAAGGCCCCAGCCAATCCTCCAACCCGGCCAGCAGGGCCTCGTCGGACCAGTCCGGCCATGCAGCCGCCCCGCCGTCCAGACCGCGCAGGAACAACACCCGCGCCCGCAGGGACTGCGCCGTCGGAGAAAACGACAGCACCGCCAGGCCCTTGTCGCGCACGGCATCGAACAAGGCCGCCCGGATGGCTTCCGGCGGCGGGTCGGGCCAGACCGCGTCCTCGACGGTGATGGCGCCGAGAAGCCGGCGGCGCCTTGCCCGCACCTGACCGCTGGCGGCATCGAAGGTGACGCGCCGTTCCTCCATCATGCGCGCGGCGAAGAGATCGGCCACCTCGGCGCCATCGAGGGCGGCGGCAAGGAAGATCCGCGCATCGCGTCGCTGACCGTCTAGACTGGCGATCGCAAGCCATTCCCGCGCCGCCAGCGGTTCGGACGGATCGAGCCGCGCCCCCTGCCCCGACGCCATGAGGTAGAGCCCGTCGGCCCCCGGCCGACGCCGCGCCACCCGTTCGGGATAGGCGAGCGTGACCAGCTCGCCCAGCCGGTCGCGATCGTCCGGCGTATCGATCCGGACATCGAGGCGCCGGGCCCATTGCCGCGCCACCTGCCCGAGCTGGCGAACCAGCCCGCGATCGATACCCGCGCCCCCGCCTCCCGCCAGGGCATCCAGCCGCAGGAGGAGGTCCGCGTCCCGCGCATTCGGCGCACGCTTCACCGGATCGCGGCCCTCGATCAGCGCCGCCACCCGCGCCGCCATGGCGCCGAGGCCAAGGCGCCGGCCCTCGATCATCAGATGGCCGAGCCTGGGGTGCGCGCCCAACCGGGCCAGGGCGCGGCCGTGATCGGTGATCCGCGCCGCCGCATCCAGCGCGCCCAGATCGCGCAACAACCCCTGCCCTTGCGCGAAGGCGCCCGCGTTCGGTGGATCGAGCAGGGCGAGGCGGCCCGGATCGTCAACACCCCAAAGGGCGAGGTCGAGGGCGACAGGCGCCATGTCGGCGCGCAGGATCTGCGGCACGGCATGAGGCACGAGGGCGCGCTGCTCGGCCTCCGTCCACAGGCGGATGCAGGTCCCGGGCCCGAGGCGGCCGGCGCGGCCCCGCCGCTGTTCGGCGGAAGATCGGAAGAGCG
>JAQVKV010000183.1 GCA_028694545.1 Zavarzinia sp.
CTTCGTCGGTCGCCAGCGTCTTCCAGTAGGCAACCGCCTGCTCGAAACCGCCGGCCTTCGGCGCGCGCGGCTTGCCCGCGACATAGGCGAAGGTGGTCTCGTCCGGGGCGATCTGGCCGGCGCGGCCGCCCGCCTCGATCGTCATGTTGCAGACGGTCATGCGGCCTTCCATCGACAGGCCACGTATAGCCGAACCGGCGAATTCGACCACGTAACCCGTGGCGCCCGCCGTGCCGATCTTGCCGATGATGGCGAGAACGATGTCCTTCGCGGTCACGCCCGGCGCCAGTTCGCCGTCGACCGTGATGCGCATGTTCTTCGACCGCTTCTGGATCAGGGTCTGGGTCGCCAGCACATGTTCGACCTCGGAGGTGCCGATGCCGAAGGCCAGAGAACCGAAGGCGCCGTGGGTCGCCGTGTGGCTGTCGCCGCAGACGATGGTCATACCCGGCAGGGTCAGGCCCTGTTCCGGCCCGACGATGTGGACGATGCCCTGGCGAATGTCTTCCATGCCGAGGTATTCGACGCCGAATTCCTTGCAGTTCTTCTCGAGGGTCGAGACCTGCAGGGCGGATTCGGGATCGGTAATGCCCTTGGAACGATCGGTCGTCGGCACGTTGTGGTCAGGCACCGCCAGGGTCGCTTCCGGGCGGTGGACCTTGCGGCCGGTCATGCGCAGGCCCTCGAAGGCCTGGGGGCTCGTCACTTCATGGACGAGGTGCCGGTCGATGTAGAGGAGGCCGGTGCCGTCCTCGGCCATTTCGACCAAATGGCTGTCCCAGATCTTGTCGTAGAGCGTGCGCGGACCTGACATCTTCTTCTATTCCCTGACCAAAATGCAGCCCTCGTGTCCGTCATCCCGGCGCAGGCCGGGATCTCGTCACACGTAGGCACCACGATAGCCCTCCACGAGATCCCGGCCCGCGCCGGGATGACGATGGAGAACTGTGGGACTTACTCCGCCTTCGCGCCTTCGCGACGGTCGACCTTCTCGACGATGCGGGCGGCCTTGCCGCGCAGCGCGCGCAGGTAGTAGAGCTTCGCGCGACGGACCTTGCCGCGACGGATCACCTGGATCGAATCGAGACGCGGCGAGTACAGCGGGAACACGCGCTCCACGCCTTCGCCGTAGGAGATCTTGCGCACGGTGAAGGAAGCGTTGGCGCCCTTGTTGTTGCGGGCGATCACGAGGCCCTCGAAGGCCTGGATACGCTCACGGGTGCCTTCGACGACCTTCACGTTCACCTTCACGGTGTCGCCCGGGCGGAACGCCGGGATGGTCTTGCCTTCGGTGACCGCGGCGATCTGCTCGGCCTCGAGCTGGTCGATGATGTTGGTCATGGGTTCAGTCCTTTCGAGAAACGGCAATGGGTTGCATGTCGGTCGGCCGCAGGCCCTGGCCGGAACGGGCCAGGTAACGCGACCAGAGATCGGGACGGCGTTCCCGCGTCAGGCTCTCGGCCTGTTCGCGACGCCAGGAATGGATGCGGCCGTGATGCCCGGACAGGAGGACGTCCGGCACGCGCCGGCCCTCCCATTCCTGCGGCCGCGTGTAATGCGGGTACTCCAGCAGATCGCCGGTGAAGCTTTCCTCGGCCAGCGTCTCGGCCGCGCCCATGACGCCCGGGATCAGGCGCACCACGGCGTCGATCAGGCACAGGGCCGCCGGCTCGCCGCCGGAGAGCACGAAATCGCCGATCGAGACCTCTTCCAGGTCGCGGCCGTCGATCACGCGCTGGTCGACCCCCTCGAAGCGCCCGCACAGCAGGACGACGCCCGGCCCCTCGGCGAGGGACTTGACACGTTCCTGCACCAGCGGCTTGCCGCGCGGCGAGAGATAGAGCGTGGGCGCGTCCGCGAAATCGGCGCGGGCCGCGTCGATCGCCCGGGCAATCACGTCCGGCTTCATCACCATGCCCGGACCACCGCCGGCCGGCGTGTCGTCCACCATGTGATGACGATCGGTCGCGAAACCACGAATGTCGCTGGCTTCCAGCCGCCAGAGATCGCTCTCGAGCGCGCGGCCGGCCAGCGAATGGCCGAGCGGCCCGGGGAACATCTCCGGGAACAGGGTCAGCACCTTTGCGGTCCAGGGGGCGGCGGTCATTCCGTGCCCTCCCCGTCTTCCGCCTTCGGCACGTCCAGCCAGCCTTCCGGCGGCAGGGCAATCAGATGCCCGGCCTTCAGGTCGACGGTCGGAACGACATCCAGGGTGAACGGCAGGAAAGCGGTGCCACCGGTAGCGAGCGCCACTTCCAGCATGTCGCCGGCGCCGAAATCCTGGATCGTGCGCACGGTGCCGATCGTCTCCCCCGCGCCATCAACGACGGGCAGGCCAAGCAGATCGGCATGATAGAATTCGTCCTCGTCCGTCTCGGGCAGGGCGTCACGCGGAACATAGAGGCGCTGGCCGCGCAGGGCCTCCGCCGCATTCCGGTCCGCCACCCCTTCGATGCGGGCGATCAGCGCCTGGCCCTGCACCCGGACGGGCTGAAGCTTCAGGCTGATGCCGCGCGCGGTGAAGACGGGGCCATAGGCCCCCACATCCAGGGGATCCTCGGTGAAGGGTTTCACCTTCACGTCGCCCCGGATGCCATGGGCCCCCGCGATGGCGCCGACGCAGACATAGCCGGGCCCGTCCACCGCGACCGGGGTCGCGGTGCCGGATGTCGGCAATGCCTTCGTCGAAACGGCCATGACGATTGAACCCTGTTACGCCTGTGGTTGCTTACGCCTCGGCGGCGGCGGCAGCGGCCTCGGCGGCGGCCTTCGCGCGCTCCTGGGCCTTGGCCTTCGGGGCGGACTTCTTCGGCTGCTCCGGAACGGCCGGAGCGGCGGCGATGCCCTTGTAGCCGAGGAACTTGGCGACGCGGTCGGTCGGCTGGGCGCCCTGCGACAGCCAGTACTTCACGCGTTCCTCGTTCAGCACCAGGCGATCGGCATGGTCCTGCGGCAGCAGCGGGTTGTAGGTGCCCAGGCGCTCGATGAAGCGACCGTCACGCGGCGAACGGCTGTTGGCCACCACGATGCGGTAGTAGGGACGCTTCTTGGCGCCGCCGCGCGACAGGCGAATGGAAACGGACATCTAGGGATCCTTCTCTCGTCAATTCCGAATGGGTTGGATGGTGTTACTTCAGGCCACCGGGCGGGAAACCGCCGCCGGGGCCACCGAAACCGCCGGGGGGCATGCCGCCGCTCCCGCCGAAAAGGGCGCCGAGACCGCCGCGCATCAAGCCCTTCTTGCCGAGCTTGGCCATGCGCTTCATCATGTCGGCCATCTGCTGATGCTGCTTCAGCAGCTTGTTCACGTCCTGCACCGAGGTGCCGGAACCATTGGCGATGCGGATCTTGCGCTTCGCCTGGATGATCTGGGGATTCTTGCGCTCCTTCGGCGTCATCGAGGAGATGATCGCTTCCTGGCGCTTGATCGCCTTGTCGTCGATGTTCGCCTTGGCGAGCTGATCCTTCATCTTGGCGACGCCGGGCAGCATGGCCAGCATGCCCTGCATGCCGCCCATCTTGCGCATCTGCTTCAACTGCTGGGAGAGGTCGTCCAGATCGAATTTCCCCTTCGCCAGCTTGGCCGCCATCTTCTCGGCTTCCTGCTGGTCGATGGTCTCCGCAGCCTTCTCGACGAGGGAGACGATGTCGCCCATGCCGAGGATGCGGTTGGCGATACGATCGGCGTGGAAGACTTCGAGGGCGTCCAGCTTTTCGCCGAGACCCATCAGCTTCAGGGGCACGCCGGTGACGGCGCGCATCGACAGCGCGGCACCGCCACGGCCATCGCCGTCGACGCGGGTGAGGGCGATGCCGGTCAGGCCGATGCGGTCGTGGAACTGCTTCGCCACCGTCACCGCGTCCTGGCCGGTCAGGCTGTCGGCGACCAGCATGACTTCATGCGGATTGGTCTCGCGCTTGACCGCCTCGATCTCCTGCATCAACGCTTCGTCGATGTGCAGGCGGCCGGCGGTGTCGAGGATGACGACGTCGTAACCCTGGAGCTTCGCGGCCGTCATGGCGCGCTTCGCGATGTCCACCGGGTTCTGGCCGGCGATGATCGGCAGGGTGGCGACCCCCGCCTGCTCGCCGAGGACCTTGAGCTGTTCCTGCGCGGCCGGACGACGGGTGTCGAGCGACGCCATCAGGACCTTCTTCTTGTCCCGATTGGTCAGGCGATAGGCGATCTTGCCGGTCGTGGTGGTCTTGCCCGAACCCTGCAGGCCGACCATCATGATCGGCACGGGGGCCGGCGCGTTCAGGTCGATGTCGCTGTCGCCGGCACCGCCGAGCACCTCGACCAGATGGTCGTGGACGATCTTGACCACCATCTGGCCCGGGGTGACCGAGCGGATGACGTCCTGACCGATCGCCTTCTCCTTGACGGCGGCGACGAAGTCCTTGACCACGGGCAGGGCGACATCGGCCTCGAGCAGGGCAAGACGAACCTCGCGCATCGCCTCCGCGACGTCGGAATCGGTCAGCGCGCCCTTTTTCGTCAGGCGGCCGAAGACGTCGGAAAGACGATCGGAAAGGCTCTCGAACATGCGGTCAGACCAGTTCCCATTGCACAAACACCAAGGGCGCCGGCGGGCGAAACCTCGCTGACCGGCGGACGCCCGTAGGCGCGGCGGATACAAAAATCCGTCGAAGATGCGGGAACATGATCGAAAGCGCGCGGATTGTCAAATCGACTCTGGCGCCGGGACCGTGACACCGGTCACCGCCAGCCCTGTCGGGGGATGCTAGTCTGGCGTCTCTGGCATTGCGATCGGGAGAGCAGGCATGGTCGGCGCCGTCTTGAACCGGGACTGTTTCGGGCCTCCAAAGGAATCCCATTATGCCGGCGCCGCGCAAGGCTTCGCCGTGCCCGCCTTCGACCCCGCGACGCCCGACGCCTGGCTGAGAGCCAGCCGCAACGGCGGCATGACGCGGATGAACCGGGTCCATCTGGCCGTCGGCCAATATTATTACCGCTTCTGCGACAGCGCCCGCTTCCAGGCGGACTGGAAGCGCCAGGCCAGCGGTCCCTGGTGGATCGAATACGAGACCTTCGACACGGTCCGCCGCTTTGCCCGACAGCACGCCCATGTCCGGGCCTATGGCGAGAAGACCGGTCAATGCGGCCTGTCCTATTCGATGAAGCTGCATGCGGCCGTGCCCTATGAATGGGGCGACAGCGGGGCCCTGGTCGTTGCCCGGCTGAAGGCGCGGATCGATGCCTGGAAAGGCTGGGGCGCCACGGCGGAGATTTCAGCTGACGACGCGAACCGGAATTCACATGATGCCGGCGCGAAATACATACCGCTGCAGAATCCTGGCGTCTTCCAGCTCTACATCCCGGAAATATGGCAATATTTCGACGACGCGTTTGAAGTTGTCGACAAGGGACCGGCGCGGAATTTCGCCTGAAGTTTTTCGGGAACCAATCTTTCTTCGTGATGTTTCCTCACCGTTGCTGTTCTGCAGCACGGCATTTCATCGATCGGATCCATCATCGGGTCCGGTTACGTGCAGGCCCGCCTCTGGGTCGAACACGGCCGCCCTCCCCCCTTACCCGGGGCGGTCGATGAGTAACGGAGGAACATCATGAACAAGACCCTTCCCGCCGTGGCACTCGCCGCCATCCTCGCTGGCAGCCTAACCCCCGCCCTCGCCGCCGAGCCCCTGCCGCCGGCAGCCCCCACGGCGGAAGCACCGCTGCCCCCGACCACGCCCTCGATGGCCGACCCGATCGGCAGCGGCGCCGCGCTGACGGCCGGCGCCCTAATCGGTACGGATGTCACCAACCCGGCGGGCGAAACCGTCGGCGAGGTCACCGATCTCGTGATCGGCGAGAACAATACGATCGCGGCCGCCATCATCTCGGTGGGCGGCTTCCTCGGGGTCGGCGAC
>JAQVKV010000184.1 GCA_028694545.1 Zavarzinia sp.
GTGTCGAGGCCATGTTCCCGGGCCAGCAGCATGACCGATTGCATGAACATGCCGAGGTCGGCCCATTGGCCTTGCTGCATCTGTCGATCGATGGCGAAGAAGAGGGCGGCGGGCGCACCGAAGAATTCGAAATTCTGGGCGAACTGCATCAGCCGGCCGAACTTGTCGTCGCGCGTGACACCGATCGATTCGTAGAGTTGTTCCCCTACCTGATAGCGCCGCGTGCGGTAGGGCTCGGTCAGGTGGGGCGGATAGATATGATACTCCGTGCCCTCGCCCTTGGGGGCATCGGGCAGGCGCTCGCGGATCACGGCTTTCAGCGATTCGAGCGCGTCACCCGTGACGACATAGACATGCCAGGGCTGGAGATTGCCGCCCGAAGGGGCGCGCTTCGCCACGTCCAGAATGGCCCGGATGGTCCCGGTCGCGACCGGCTGCTCGGTGAAACGGCGGACGGACAGGCGGCTGTCCAGGGCTTCCGAAACCTTCATCACTCACTCCTCCCCTTACGTTGACGTCAACGTAATGGGGCGGAGAGCGGGCGTCCACCGCCAGCGTTCAGTTCTCGATGATCTTGCCGTCGATGATGGACCACACCCGGTCGGGCAGTGCCCTGTCCTCGGTCAGGGTGGTCTCATGCGTGCTGCCGTCGCTCATGGTGACGCGGAAGTGGCGCGGGCCGATTTCGGCGACGTCGGTCGGCGCGGGCAGGCCGTGGCTGCGCAGGATGGTGCGGTCGATCCGGGCCCCGTCGAGGGCGAATGAGACGGAGACGTCATAGGTGCGCGCGGCCGGATCGCCGCAGTCGACGGTATGGATGGTCAGGACCTGGGTTTCATCGGCGTTGCGGTGTTCGACCACCGGCAGTTCGCTGCAGGTCGCATAGGAGTAGATGGCAAGCCCGAGCCCGAGCGCGACAAGCGCGAACGAAGGCACCCCGAGGCCAAGGAAGACGTAACGGTTCCACGGCGGCGGCATCATGCTGCGCGCGATGAAGGCGATCAGCAGGGCAAGGCCGGTGCCGAAGAGAAGGGCCATCAACATGGGCGCGGCCCGGGATCAGTTCGCGGAGGATTGATAGGCGAGGGCGCGGTCGCGGTTACGCTCGGTCTGTTCGACGCAGGCCTGGAACACGGCGGCGACTTCAGGATCCTGAAGGTGGGGCAGGGCTTCGGTCAGCGTGGCGTGCAGCCAGGCCTGGCCACGCACGAAGAAGGCGATGCGGTCCGCCCGCTCGGGCAGTTCCATGGCGCGGTCGAAGAAGCCGTTGGTGGCGTCCGACGGTTCAATCCCGCGCGCCTTCAGCACCCGCGACAATTCCTGGATGCCACGCGAACAATCGGCCTGTATGTCGAGATACATGCCACGCTTGTCCTGGCAGGAGGCGCGGCAGGCGAAGACGGCGGCGACCTTGGCGCCGGCGCGGATCGATTCGATCAGCAGGTTGATCAACTCGTTCAGCTCGGAATCGGAAAGCGGCCCATCGAAACAGGGGGAGTGGAGACCGTCCTTGTCGGCGGTCGGCGTTTCGGAAAGGCAGGGCCGTTTACGTTCTGCTGCTGTCACTTTTGCTGAAATCCTGTTCCTTGGCGGTACGCCGCGGTCACCTTCGCAGGACGAACGCAACGACAGGGTAAGTCGCGTCGCCGTGGCATCCGGTTCTCCCCGTTCCCGGGGGCGTGGCGCATCCGTATACCCATGCTTCGATCAAGGGCAATAAAGCACGATCATCGCGGCGATCGTAGCCCGCAAGCCATGCCCAGATCGAAGACCGCATATGCATACAGGCTGGACGGAGCGGTTCATGCGCCATCCGGCCATGGGTGAACAGGGCCTATTCGGCGGCGGCCGCCCCGGTCAGCGCGGTCGAGCCGGGCATGGCCCTGGCTTCCGCGTCCGCGATGGCGGCGACGCGGTTGCGGAAACGCCGGGCATAGGCTTCGTTCTGGTAGAGGGTGAGGTCGCTGGTCCGCCGCGCCGGATCGATGGCGAGCAGGCGGCCGAGGCGGAAGGCGCCGATGTTATAGGGCACGGCCACGCCATTGGCTTCGATCGCCGCCTCGAGAGCCTGGACCCCGACCGGCCGCCAGCCGCTCCGGCAGGCGAAGCCGAGCAGCATGATGTTGGCGCTGATCGTGTTGCCGGTCAGCGTGAAGGCGAGCCGGCTGGTGTCGTGGAAATGGGCGCGGCCCGCCGCGTCGCGCTTGCCGAGAATGCGGGGGCGCCGGCCCTCGGGCAGGTCGAACAGGGCATCCTTCACCTGGGGTTCCAGGATCGGGCGGCTTTCCTCGATCACCAGGATCTCGTCGAGGCCTTCGGCGAAGGCACGCAGGCTCTCCCGCTCCAGGGGCCAGACCTCGGCGATCTTGAACACCTCGAGACCGATCGCGTCGCGCTGGGCATCGACAACGCCACCATGCGGCGAGGTGTCCCAGAGATTGGCGTGACGCAAGGCATCACCCGAGCGATCGATGCCCGGCCCCTTGGAATACCAGAGGCCGATGACGCCATCGACCTTGGGGCCGAAGAATTCCGCCTGCTGGCTGCCCCAATCGAGGTCGCGGCCATGTCCTCGTTGTGGCGGCTTCGAGCAGCTTGCCCGCGTTCCACAGGTCCTGATCGAGATGGCCGAACCGCGATAGCCCGAGATGAACCTGTTCCGTCGATTAATCCAGAAGGCCCGGAAGGGCGTCAGCGGAGTTTTCGACATCCTGAAAAATCAACAATATATCGCGTTTTTTCGCTTCGGCGCGCGACGGTGCGGTGACCTCGCGGACGCGTCGGGCGAACCGGGAATGGTGCGTGAGCCTAGCGGCCGTCTTCGGCGAGGATCTTGGAGACGACCTCGAGCGTGAGGTCGATATGCTCGGCCTCGAGCCGGCAGGCCAGGTCGGCGTCGCGGGTGAGGGCGGCGTCCATGACCCGGCGATGCTCGCCGTGGATGTCGCGCGGCACGACGTGGTCGGACAGCGAAATGCGGCGATAGCGTTCGAGCTGCTGGTAGATGATGCCCTGGATCTGCTTCAGCGAGCGTGACGGGCAGGCGGCGATCAGCGCCTGATGGAATTCGCGGTTGCGGACCTCGAATTCGTCCTGCCGGTGCGCCGGGTCGTCCGCCAGTTGCGCCTCGACCTTGGACAGGCGGTGAAAGGCGGCGACGAGTTCCGCTTCCCAGATTTCGTCGCCGGCCTCGATCGACTGGCGCAGGGCCTCGATCTCGACCAGCTTGCGGGTGCGGGTCAGGTCCTCGAGATCGGCGAGGGAAATTTCGGCGACGCGGAACCCGCGCTGTTCCTCGGACGTG
This sequence comes from Zavarzinia sp., assembly GCA_028694545.1. GTDB lineage: Bacteria > Pseudomonadota > Alphaproteobacteria > Zavarziniales > Zavarziniaceae > Zavarzinia. The sequence continues at coordinate 3,305 of JAQVKV010000184.1, forward strand.
ACCAGGGATTCGCCGACGAGCCGGGTCAGGGCCTCGCGCAGGGTGGAGGCGCCAACCTCGTAACGGTCGCGCAGCATCTCGAAGCGCAGCTTGCTGCCCGGGGTCAGGCTGCCGTCCATGATGTCGTGGCGCAGAGTCTCGAACGTGGCTTCGACGAGGCTTCTTGCCGGTGCGGTCTTGGGCAACCTTCGCTGACTGCCCGAACCGATAGTCCCCATGCTCGCTGCATCCCTACCACGCACCGGTTCCCGGGACCGGGATATCGGCCCGGGAAGCGGCCTCAGGCTAGCCAAATCGAATTCCGATCTCAAGATTCGGCTTTCAGTACTAAATCGAGAAAAATTCTAAATTTATCTGTTAGCCAAAAATATCGAAATATTATTGACTCACTTGCGGGCTTGCCGGATAAGCGAAGCAACGAAGATGGTGACGCCAAGGGCGCCCACGCGAGGGAAGGAAGCCCGGATGAAGGAATCTGGTGCCCAGGCAAACGCGGTCGACCGCCATGCCGATGCCATCGGGCTGGCTCATGCGGTCTCCCGATACACCGTCACTCTCGAAGGTCATGGCTTCGCTCCCTGTGGCGATGCCGAGCGGGTCCTCGAGGCGCTGGAGCGAGCCCAGGGCTTTGGCCGTCTCAAAGGTATGAACTTCAGGCTGCCGAAAGGGTGCCGGCGCGGGGGCTGCGGCGTGTGCCGGGTTCGCGTGCTCGAAGGCGACTATCGCCAGGCCCCGATGAGCCGCAGCCATATCTCGGAGGCCGACGAGGCGGAAGGCGTGGTCCTGTGCTGCTCCATCTATCCGCTGACCGATCTCCTGCTCCGACTGGAAAGCCCGAAGTCGTTGCGGGCGAAGAACGCGCAATCAACACGATTCTAAGGAGGAAAAAATGGCTCACACCGGCATTCTGCGCCCAGGTTTCATCCAGCTCCGCGTGCTCGACATGCCCGCCGCGATCGAGCACTACACGAAGCGCATCGGCCTTCACCAGGTGACCGAGGGCCGTGACGGCCGCGTCTATCTGAAGAGCGCGGACGAATTCGACCACCACAGCTTCGTGCTGCGCCGCGCCGAATCCGCCGGCGTGGATCTCATGGCATTCAAGGTGCGCGAGGACATCGACCTCGACATGTTCGAGAAGCGCGTGACCGAATATGGCTATGCCGTCGACCACGTGCCTCCGGGGGAACAGCCCGGCATCGGCCGCCGCATCGGCTGGACCCTGGCATCCGGCCACCGCATCGAACTCTTCCACCATGCCGACTTCTCCGAGCCGATGCCCCTTATCCATAATCCGGACGTCTGGTCGGTGGAACCCCACGGCATGCGCGCGCGCCGTTTCGACCATGCCCTGCTCTATGGCCCGAACATCGAGGAGAACCTCGACTTCTTCGAGAAGGTGCTCGACTTCAAGTGCGCCGAGCGGGTGGACATGGAGAACGGCCTCCTCGCCATCTGGCTGACCGCCGGCATGAAGGCCCACGACATCGCCTTCGTGAACCACCCGGAACCGGGAAAGTTTCACCATGCCGCCTTCGAACTGGAAAGCTGGAACGACGTCGGCCATGCCGCCGACATCATGACCCGCTTCGACATCTCGATCGATATCGGCCCCACCCGCCACGGCATCACCCGCGGCCAGACGATCTATTTCTTCGATCCCTCGGGCAATCGCAACGAAGTGTTCTCGGGCGGTTACACCTACTATCCGGACAATCCGACCCGGACCTGGGACGAAGCCCATGTCGGCAAGGGCATCTTCTACTACGAGCGCGAGCTGAACGACGCCTTCCTCTCGGTCGTGACCTGATCCGGGGAGCCCGCAAGCCATGAGCATTTCCCGCAGCCTTTCGACCATCACCTCCGAAGCCGCCCTGAAGGCGGTGCAGGGCGCCGTCGCCCACGGGCGAAGCCGTGGTGTCGCGGTCGTCGCCGTCGTGGTCGGGGCGGGGGGCGATTTCATGGCCTGCCTGCGGGCGGACGGTGCCTTTTCGGCTTCGGTCGAGATCGCCCGCGACAAGGCGTGGACGGCCGCGACCTTCGGACTCTCGACCGATGCGCTGTGTGGCGCGCTGTCCTCGCGCGAGGTCCTGCGCGAGGGGATTGCGCTGCGTCCCGGGGTCATCCTGTTCGGCGGCGGCCTGCCCGCCGTCGACGGAGGCGCGGTGATCGGCGCGATCGGTGTCTCGGGCGGGTCCGAGGATGACGATCGCGCTTGCGCCGCCGCCGGGCTTGCCGCTCTCGGCCTCGATCCGGCCTGACATTCGATGCAAGCCGGTGGCGCGAGCGCCGGCGACACAAGAGGAGACACGCGTATGACCGTCCATTCCCTGCATGAGCGCCGCCCCCTGTCCCAGTCGGGCGCCCGGCGCGATGCCGCCCATTTCATCGACGGCGCCTTCACCACGGGAACCACGGCGCGCGGCTGGGACAATTTCTGTCCGGTCGACGGTTCGCGCATCGGCCGCGTACCCGAAGGGGGCGCCGCCGAGGTGGATGCGGCGGTGCGCGCCGCCCGCGCCGCGCTCGACGGTCCCTGGGGCCGCATGACGGTGCAGGAACGCACCGATCTCCTCGC
>JAQVKV010000185.1 GCA_028694545.1 Zavarzinia sp.
AATTTCCTCGTCGGCGACACGCTGACGCTGGCCGACATCGCGGTCGGCGCGCATCTGACCAATCTCGCCTATGCCGGCATCGCGCTGGATGCGGCGAAATATCCGAAGCTCGCCGCCTACCTCGCCGTCATCCAGGCCCGCCCCGCCTTCATCGAGGCACTGACGGCCGAAAAGGCCATGTTCGGCGGCTGATGCCCCGCATGGCTGCCATGCCGCACCCATAGTGTGCGGCATGGTATTGGCCGGCGACATCTGGTAAGTTCCGGCCCTTGCCATCAACCGTGAGGGCACTTGCCGTGTCTGTCATTGCCTTGGCGTCCGATCATGCCGGCGTCGACCTGAAATCCTTTCTGGCGGAAGAGCTGAAATCCCGCGGCATCGAGGTGCTGGACCTCGGGACCAACGGTACCGCTTCCGTCGATTATCCCGATTTCGGCTATGCCATGGGCAAGGCCATCGCCGACGGCAAGGTGGAACGGGGCGTGGCGATCTGCGGTTCGGGCATCGGCATCTCGATCGCGCTCAACCGCTTTCCCGAGGTGCGCGCGGCCCTGTGCCACGACGGGCTGACGGCGCGGCTCTCGCGCCAGCACAATGATGCCAACGTCCTCGTCCTCGGCGGCCGCATCGTCGGCCTCGAAGTGGCGCGGGACTGCCTTGCCGCCTTCCTCGATACCCCCTATGAAGGGGGCCGCCATGCGCGGCGGGTCGCCAAGCTGGGCGAACCGCCCCTGGATGCGACCTGCTGACTTCCGAATTCCCGCCACCGATCTTTTCGAGGTGCGCCCATGACCGCGTCTTCCGCCGCCCACACTTCCAATCTCGCGCCTTTCTTCGGCGCGTCCCTTGCCGAGACCGATCCCGATCTCGCCCATATGATCGAGCTCGAGCTGCATCGGCAGCAGAACTTCATCGAGCTGATCGCCTCGGAGAACATCGTCTCCCGCGCCGTGCTGGAGGCGCAGGGCTCGGTGCTCACCAACAAATACGCGGAAGGCTATCCGGGCCGCCGCTATTACGGTGGCTGCGAGGAAGTGGACAAGGCGGAAGCCGCGGCAATCGAGCGCGCCTGCCAGCTCTTCGGCGCGACCTACGCCAATGTGCAGCCCCATTCGGGCGCCCAGGCGAACCAGGCCGTGTTCTTCGCCCTGATGTCCCCGGGTGACACGTTCATCGGTCTCAATCTCGCCGCCGGTGGCCACCTGACTCATGGCGCGCCCGCCAATCAGTCGGGCAAATGGTTCAAGCCGGTGCCCTACATGGTCCGCCCGGACACGCACCAGATCGATTTCGACGAGGTCGAGGCGCTGGCGCGCGAGCACAAGCCGAAGGTGATCATCGCTGGCGGTTCCGCGTATCCGCGCCAGATCGATTTCGCGCGCTTCCGCGCGATCGCCGATGAAGTGGGCGCCTATTTCATGGTCGACATGGCGCATTTCGCCGGCCTCGTCGCCGGTGGCGCTCATCCGAACCCGCTCGACCATGCCCATGTCGTGACCACCACGACGCACAAGACCCTGCGCGGTCCGCGCGGCGGCATGATCTTGTCGCGCGACGCGGACCTCGGCAAGAAGATCAACTCGGCGGTCTTCCCGGGGCTGCAGGGCGGTCCGCTGATGCATGTCATCGCGGCCAAGGCGGTTGCCTTCGGCGAGGCGCTGCAGCCCTCGTTCAAGGCCTATGCCCGCCAGGTGGTCGAGAATGCCAGGGCGCTGGCCGAGCGCCTGAAGGGCCATGGCTTCGACCTCGTCTCCGGCGGCACCGACACTCATCTGATGCTGGTCGACCTGCGGCCGAAGAAGCTGACCGGCAATATCGCCGAGAAGGCGCTGGACCGGGCCCAGATCACCTGCAACAAGAACGGCATTCCCTTCGATCCGGAAAAGCCCATGGTGACCTCGGGCATTCGTCTCGGCACGCCGGCGGGCACCACGCGGGGCTTCGGCGTCGCCGAGTTCCAGTATGTCGGCGACCTGATCGCCGAAGTGCTGGACGGTCTCGCCGCCAATGGCGTCGAGGGTAATGGCGCCGTCGAGAAGGCGGTCGCGGAGAAGGTGACCCGGCTCTGCGCCGATTTCCCGATCTATCGCTGACATTCATTACTCGGGCGGCGCCGCGCAGGGCTTTTGCGGCGCCGCTTCTAACATTCGGGGCGAGGGGGAATAGAGATGCGCTGCCCGTTCTGTGGCCATGAAGAAACCCAGGTAAAGGACAGCCGTCCGACCGAGGACAATTCGGCCATCCGGCGCCGGCGCTTCTGTCCCGGCTGCGGTGCCCGCTTCACCACCTTTGAGCGGGTGCAGCTGCGCGAGATCACCATCGTCAAGAAGAGCGGCCGGCGCGTGCCCTTCGATCGGGACAAGCTGGCCCGTTCGATCATGATCGCCATGCGCAAGCGCCCGGTGGAGCCCGAACGGGTCGAGCGCATGATCTCGGGCATCGTGCGCCGTCTCGAGTCCATGGGCGAGAGCGAGATCCCCTCGGACCTCGTCGGCGAGATGGTGATGGAAGGCCTGGCCTCCATCGATTCCGTCGCCTATGTCCGCTATGCCTCGGTCTACCGCAATTTCCGCGAGGCGAAGGATTTCGAGACCTTCGTCGGTCGCCTGGCCGGTGCGGATGCCAACGACTGATCGTTTCACCGAGGCCGACCGCCGGCACATGGCGGCGGCGCTGGCGCTTGCGCGGCGCGGGCTTGGCAATGTCGCCCCCAATCCGGCCGTCGGCTGCGTGCTGGTGCGCGGGGGCCGGGTGGTCGGGCGCGGCTGGACCCAGCCGGGCGGCAGGCCCCATGCCGAGACCGAGGCGCTGGCCCGTGCCGGCGAGGGGGCGCGCGGTGCGACGGCCTATGTCACGCTGGAGCCCTGTTCGCACCACGGCAAGACCGGCCCCTGCGCCGAGGCGCTGAAGACGGCGGGTATTGCCCGCGTAGTGGTCGCCACCATAGATCCCGATCCCCGGGTGTCGGGTCGGGGCGTCGCCATGCTGGAGGCGGCTGGCATCCGGGTCGAGGTCGGCTGCCTCGAATGCGAGGCGCAGGCGCTCAACGCTGGCTTCTTCGGGCGGCTGGATGGGCGCCCCACGGTTACCCTGAAACTCGCGAGCAGCCTCGACGGCAAGATCGCGACGCGGACCGGTGACAGCCAGTGGATCACGGGCGAGCTGGCGCGTGCCCGCTCGCACCTGCTGCGCGCGGAGCATGACGCGGTCATGGTCGGCGTCGGCACCGCGATCGCCGACAATCCCCAGCTTACCTGCCGCCTGCCGGGTCTCGACGGCCGCTCGCCCGTGCGCGTGGTGGCGGACGGACGTCTGCGCCTGCCGCTTACCCACGGCCTGGTGCGGACGGCGCGTGACGTGCCCACGATCCTTTTCACCAATGCCGGCAATCCGGCCGAGCGGCGCAATGCCTATGTCCAGGCCGGCGTCGAGGTGATCGAGGTTTCGGGCGACGGTCTCGGCCGGCCGGATCCGGCCAAGGCCATGAAATGCCTCGCGGACAAGGGTATCACCCGCGTGATGGTCGAAGGCGGCGGGCAACTGGCCGCCAGCCTCGTCCACGCGGGGCTGGTCGACCGGCTCTACTGGTTCCGGGGACCCGTGATCATCGGCGAGGAGGGGCGCCCGGCGGTGGCCGCGCTCGGCCTCGACAAACTGGCCAAGGCGCCGACCTATGCGCTGGACGCGATCGAGCGTCTCGGGGACGACATCTTGGAAATCTACCGCCTCTCCCGTTAAGAGTGACGCCCATGTTTACTGGCATCATCACCGACGTCGGCCGGATCGAACGGATCGAGCACCGGGGCGACACGCGCTTTCGTATCGGCACCGCCTTCGACATGGGCGGCGTCGACATCGGCGCCTCCATCGCCTGTTCGGGCGTCTGTCTCACCGTGGTCGACAAGGGGCCGGGCTGGTTCGAGGTCGACGCCTCGGCCGAGACCCTGCGCAAGACCAGGTTGGGCGACTGGATCGCCGGCAGTCCGGTCAATCTCGAACGCTCGCTGAAGGTGGGCGACGAGATGGGGGGGCATATCGTCACCGGCCACGTCGATGGCCTGGCGACGGTGGTCGAGGTGGAGCCCGAGGGTGATTCCCTGAAGATCGTGATCGAGGCGCCGGAAGGCTATGCCCGCTATGTCGCGGCCAAGGGCTCGGTCGCGCTGGATGGCGTGTCGCTGACCGTGAACGGGGTCGAAGGCACGCGTTTCTGGATCAACGTCATCCCCCACACGCAGGCGATGACGACCTTCAAGCGCGAGGCGATGGTGCCCGGCGCGCGTCTTAATTTCGAGATCGATGTTCTCGCGCGCTATGTCGCGCGGCTTCAGGAGTGGCGCGCATGACCGAGGTGAGCGCATTTCTCTCGCCGATCGAGGACATCATCGAGGATGCCCGCAACGGCCGCATGTTCATCCTCGTGGACCACGAGGACCGTGAGAACGAGGGTGACCTGGTCATCCCCGCCCAGATGGCGACGCCCGAGGCGATCAATTTCATGGCGCGCTATGGCCGCGGCCTGATCTGCCTGTCCATGACCCGGCAGCGCACGGAACAGCTCGGCCTGACCCTGATGAGCCGGGACAACCTTTCCCGCCACCAGACCGCCTTCACTGTCTCGATCGAAGCCCGCGAGGGGGTCTCTACCGGCATTTCCGCCCATGACCGCGCCCATACCGTCGCAGTTGCCATCGATCCCTCCAAGGGGCCGCAGGACCTGGCGACGCCGGGGCATGTTTTCCCGCTGGTGGCGCGTGATGGCGGCGTGCTCGTCCGCGCCGGCCATACGGAAGCGGCGGTCGACGTCTCGCGCCTCGCCGGGCTGAACCCGTCCGGCGTGATCTGCGAGATCATGAACGACGACGGCACCATGGCGCGCCTGCCGGACCTGGTGAAATTCGCCCAGTTCCACGGGCTGAAGATCGGCACCATCGCCGATCTCATCTCCTATCGCCGGCGCTGGGACAATCTGGTCGCCAATGTCGGCGCGACCGAGATCGACTCGGCTCATGGCGGGATGTTCCGCGCGCTCGTCTACCGCAACAAGGTCGATGGCTCGGAACATCTGGCTCTCGTGAAGGGCGATGTCTCGGGCGGCGATCCGGTGCTCGTCCGCATGCACACGGTGAATGTCTTCGAGGACCTGCTGGCCGACCAGCGCGGCCGCGTCAGCCCCTTGTCCGCCTCGATGGAAGAGATCGGTCGCGAGGGGCGGGGCGTTCTCGTCCTGATCCGCGACAGCCGGCAGAACGCGCTTTCGGATTTCGTGATGAAGCGCGGCAATCCCGGGGCTTCCGCCAGTGGCGGGGCCGGGGCGGCGGGCGACGAATTGCGCGACTATGGTATCGGCGCGCAAATTCTGCTGGACCTCGGTGTCCACGAAATGATCCTACTCTCCAACACTAGGCGGACCATCGTCGGTCTCGAGGGCTACGACCTCAGGGTGACCGACCAACGCCAGCTCACGATCGGTTGAACGAGACATGCGACAGAAGGCGAGTGACGCCGGCGATCCGAACCTGCCCGTTTCAGGCGGTTCGGGCAGCCCCCATCTTCTGATTGTCGAGGCCCGCTTCTACGAGGCGATCGCCGACGAGTTGCTGCGCGGCGCCGCCGAGGCGATCGAGGCCGCCGGCGGTTCGTGGGAGCGGCTCACCGTGCCCGGCGCGCTCGAGATCCCGGCCGCCATCCGCATCGCTGAGGAAGGCAGCCGGGCCCGCGCCAACCGCGTGCGCAAGGTCGACGGCTATGTTGCGCTCGGCTGCGTGATCCGCGGCGAGACCAGCCATTTCGATTATGTCTGCGGCGAGAGCGCCCGGGGCCTGATGACCCTGGGTGTCGAGCACGGGCTCGCCGTCGGCAACG
>JAQVKV010000186.1 GCA_028694545.1 Zavarzinia sp.
TCATCGCGATTGCCGCGGGGCAATGGGCGGCGTGAGGCCGCCACGGGGGCAGCAATAGGCGGCCTGAGGCCGCCACGGGGGCAGCAATAGGCGGCCTCTGGCCGCCAAGGGGAGAAGGGGAGTATCATGGCCAAGGCAACGTCGGTCGGCATCGAAGGGGTGGCCCAGGTCATCACCGCCCGACACCACCGCATGACGGCGGACGAGCCGCTGTCCGAGGGCGGCACCGATACCGGCCCCGCGCCCTACGAGATTCTGATGGCGGCGCTCTGCGCCTGCAGTTCGGCGACCTTGCGGCTCTATGCCGCCCGCAAGGGCTGGGAGCTTGGGCGGATCGAGGTGCGCTGCGTCTTTGCCCGGGACGAAGCAGGGGGGGAGAGCATCCGCCGCTTCGTTTCCATCGGCGCGCCGCAGGGCGAGGACCAGCGCGCCCGCCTTGCGGACATCATCGAGAAGACGCCGGTGACCAGAACCCTGAAACGCGCCATGGCGATCGCCACCACCTTCGACTGGTAGGGACGATCGCCGGCATCGTGGCTCAGGCCCGCTCTTCCTTCATGCTGGGCAGGAAGATCGTCAGGATGCCGAGAGCGGGCAGGAAGCTGCACAGGTGATAGACGTACTGGATGCTGGTGGCATCCGCGACCCGGCCGATGACCGCGGCACCGATACCGCCGAGGCCGAAGGCAAAGCCGAAGAACAGGCCTGCGACCATGCCGACCCGGCCCGGCATCAGCTCCTGCGCATAGACGACGATCGCCGCGAAAGCCGAGGACAGGATCAGCCCGACCAGCACCGAGAGCACGCCCGTCCAGAACAGATTGGCGTAGGGCAGCATCAGGGTGAAAGGCAGCACGCCGAGGATCGAGCCCCAGATCACATATTTCCGCCCGATGCGGTCGCCGATCGGTCCGCCCGCGACCGTGCCCACCGCAACCGCGCCGAGGAAGACGAAGAGCCGCACCTGCGCCTCGCCGATGGTCAGGCCGAAGCGGTCCATCAGGAAGAAGGTGTAATAGCTCTGGAAGCTCGACATATAGATGAACTTCGAGAACATCAGGGTGATCAGCACGACCATGGCCCCGGTGATGCGGGCGTTCGACAGGACGACGCCATTCACCGCCGCGCGCTTGTGGCCGGTGGACGCCAGGCGCCGTGGCCCGTACCAGGTGCCCACCCGCCACAGCACGGTCATGGCGAGCAGGGCAAGGGCGGCGAACCAGGCGACAGCACTCTGCCCGTTCGGCAGCACGATGAAGGCGGCGACCAGCGGCCCCAGCGCCGAGCCGGCATTGCCGCCGACCTGGAACAGGGATTGCGCCAGCCCATGCTGGCCACCGGAGGCGATGCGCGCCACCCGCGACGATTCCGGATGGAAGATCGACGAGCCGGAGCCGAGCAGGGCGGCGCCGAGCAGCAGCACGGGATAGCTCCAGGCCTGCGAGATCAGCACGAGGCCGGACAGGGTCAGCCCCATGCCGACGACGAGCGAATAGGGCTTCGGATGTTTGTCGGTGTAGATGCCGACGAAGGGCTGCAGGATAGAACCCGTGCCCTGGAAGGTGAGGGTGACAAGACCGACCTGCGCGAAATCGAGCGCGAAATTGGCCTTCAGCATCGGATAGATCGCCGGCAGTAGCGACTGCATCAGGTCGTTCATCAGATGGCAGGCACTGATCGCCAGCAGGATCGCGTAGGTCGTGCCCGTGCCCGGCGCGGCGGGGCGTGTCGCCCCGTTCAGGGTGGTCTCGCTCATCTTGGTCCCCGGCCCCGGACGGTCCTGAATTATCCGAGGGTTTTTGTTGGATCTGGATGCTGATCCTAGGCTATCGGTTGTGACCTGCCATCGCAGTCGGGTCGATCATTTTCGCGAGTGGGCCATGGTGCGGAATATCAGCGTTGCAGATTATGAAACGGTGCCCCGGCCGGTGCTGGCCATCGGCAACGACAATCCGCCGGGCTGGGAGAAGGCGCCGCACAAGCACCGGCGCGGGCAATTGCTCTATGCCGTCTCGGGGGTGATGCTGGCGACGACCGAGGCCGGCGCCTGGCTGGTGCCGCCGGACGGGGCGGTGTGGATCCCGCCCTGGACCGTGCATTCCGTGCGCTCCACCGGCCAGCCGCTCGGCATGCGCAATATCTTCGTCGATCCGGACGCCATCGCCGGCCTGCCGGAGGAATGCCGGGTGGTGCGCATCACGCCGCTGATGCGGGCCCTGATCCTGGCGGCCGTGGACCTGCCCCTCGAATATGACCTCGACGGGCGGGATGCCTCGGTCATGAACCTGCTGTTGCAGGAATTGCTGGTGCTGCCCGTGCTGCCGCTCGGCCTGCCGCTGCCGGTCTCGGGCCCGCTCGCGGAAGCCTGCCACCGTTTCGCCGAGGCGCCAGACCCGCATGTGACCATCGACGACTGGTGTCTGCGTCTGAACATGAGCCGGCGCAGCTTCACCCGCGCCTTCCGCGCCGAAACCGGCCTGTCCTTCGCGCAATGGCGCCAGCGCGCCTGTCTTTTCGCTGCCCTGCCGCGTCTTGGCGACGGCGAGCCGGTGACCAGCGTCGCCCTTGATCTGGGCTACGACAGTGTCGCCGCCTTCACCACCATGTTCCGCAGGCTGCTGGGCGAACCGCCCAGCCGCTATTTCCGCAAGGCGGGCTGAAAAGGGCTCGTCGTCCCGGCGAAGGCCGGGATGACGAATGCCGCTTCCGGGAAAATTCAGGCCGCGCGCAGCACGGCGTCGACGGCGTCGATCGGCACGTCCTGGGTGATGAAGGCGTCGCCGATGCGGTGCGCCAGGATGAAGGTCAGCTTGCCGTCCTTCACCTTCTTGTCCTGGGCCATGTGATGGATCAGGGCTTCCGGAGCCAGTTCGTCGGCGAGTTCGGCGGCACCCTCGATATCGGCCGGGGCGACCGGGAGGCCGACCTGGGCCATGTGGCGGCAGGCCCGCGTCGCGTCCTGCCCGGGGCAGAGGCCGAGCTTCACCGAAAGATCGAAGGCAAGCCGCATGCCGATCGCGACCCCTTCGCCGTGCAGCAGGCGCGGGCCGAAACCGGTCGCGGCTTCCAGCGCGTGGCCGAAGGTGTGGCCGAGGTTGAGCAAGGCGCGTTCGCCCGTCTCGCGCTCGTCGCGCGCGACAATGCCGGCCTTGGCCGTGACCGAGCGGCGCACCGCCTCGATCCGGGCCGCGCGGTCGCCGGCGACCAGCGCCGGGCCATTCACTTCCAGCCATTCGAAGAAGGCGGCGTCGCCGAGCAGTCCGTATTTCACCACCTCGGCATAGCCCGCCAGCAGTTCGCGCTTCGGCAGGGTTTCGAGCATGGCGATGTCGGCCAGCACGAGGCGCGGTTGGTGGAAGGCGCCGACGAGGTTCTTGCCATGGGGCGTGTTGATGCCGGTCTTGCCGCCGACCGAGGAATCGACCTGGGAGAGCAGGGTGGTCGGCACCTGCACGAAGTCGACGCCGCGCTTGGCGATCGACGCCGCGAAACCCGCAAGGTCGCCGATGACACCGCCGCCCAGTGCCACGACGGCGTCACGACGCTCGATCCGCATGTCCAGCAGGTGGGACATGACATGTTCCAACATGGGGAAGGACTTGGTGCCCTCGCCCGGCGGCAGCACGATCGAATCGTGGCGCACCCCCGCGGCATCGAGGCTCGCCTTCGCGCGTTCGAGGTGCAGGGCGGCGACATGCTCGTCGGTCACGATCAGGGCGCGACCCTTGGGGAAGAGGTCGCGAACGCCGGCGCCGAGCTGGTCGATCACGCCGGCGCCGATCCGGATTTCGTAGGCGCGGTCGCCCAGGGCGACGGGGACGGTCACGATGCCGGCATCAGCCATGATGGTCTTCCTTGTCGGACGTGATCTGGTCGGGCGCGATCAGGGCGAGGATGGCATCGACCACCTGGTCGTGGGGGCCATCCAGACTCTCGACCACCAGATCCGCCTCGGCATAGACGGGGTAACGCTGGGCGACCAGCCTTTCGAGGATCTCGCGCGGGTCGCCCTTCTTCAGCAGGGGGCGGTTGTTGCGCTTCTTCACCCGGCGCAGCAGGACGTCGACGTCCGCGCGCAGCCAGATCGAAAGCGCCAGCGCCTTCACCCGGGCGCGGGTCTCGGGGTCCATGAAGGCACCGCCGCCGGTCGCCAGCACATGGGGTTCGGATTCGGCCAGCAGGCGGGCGATCACGCGGCGCTCACCGTCGCGGAAGGCGGCCTCGCCGTGGCGCTCGAAGATTTCCTCGATGGTGCAGCCGGCGGCCTGTTCGATCTCGGCGTCGGCATCGACGAAGGGCACGTGCAAGCGCTGCGCCAGCCGCTTGCCGATCGAACTCTTGCCGGCGCCCATCAGGCCGACCAGCACGATGGTGCGCGTGAGCCTGAAGGGCGGGATTGGCGGAACCGGGGCGTCGGCCTGGGGTTCGGCGATGTCGAGATTGTCTTCCACGGGCGGAATGTGCCCGCTGGCCCCCGATCTTTCAAGGCGCCTTCCGTCGAATTTTCCCTGTCCAGCCCCGGTCTTGTTCCGGCGCGGGCCGGCCCTTAAAGTGGGGAAGACACGGCGGGGGATTCGCCCGCTTCGCCTTCAGGCGCCACATTCCTGCCTTTCGGAACCGTCAGTATTCGCCCATGTCGAAGTTTCTCTTCATCGTCTTCGCGGTTCTCGTCGCGGCCATCATTGGCGGCGGCGCTTATCTGGCGACCTTCGATCCCCCGATCTCGCGCGAAAGGGTCGAGCAGGTTCTGCCCAATGACCGGTTCCCGGAATAGGCCCTTTCCCTTGCGCGCACCCGATGCGCTGACCGCGATCACCATCGGGCTGGCCGTTCTCGTTTCCGTTGCTCCCGCGCGGGCGCAGGGGCCGCTCAATCTCCTGCCAGATTTCCTCGATCCCGATCATGCCCCCGATGCGCAGGCGTCTGGCCCGCTGGTGCCCGGCGGTCCCGTGCCGCTGGCCCCCGATTTCCTGACGCCCGACACGGGCGCGGCGACAACGCCGGGTGCCGCCGCCCTGCCGCCTCCGGTCGCGGTCGCCCCCCTTGATGCGGTGCATCCGCTGGACGACGGTACCGCGCTGTCCGGCCCGGTCGGGGTCGGGGATTTGTGGCAGGGTACGGCGCCCGGCCTGGTCGCGCCCTTGCTGGCCGGCCTTCCGACACCCGCGCGCGGGGCGGTCGCCCGGCAATTGACCCGCCAGGTGCTGGCGGGCGCCCCGGCGGCCCCCGATGTCGCCGCGCGGGTGATCGACAAGCTGACGGCGGCCGGCGCCGCCGAGGATCTGGCGGCCTTCGCCGGCCGCCTGTCGATGCTGCAGGCCCCCTCGGTGCCGCCGGTGGTGCGGGGACTCGCGGCACTGCGCGACCGCCATCGCCTGTGCGATGCGGGGCTCGACCGCCTGTCGGGGCCCGCCGGCCTCGATCTCGACGTGATGCGGGCGGTGGCGCTGTGCCGGGCCAGCGCGGACGATCCGGTGGGGGCGTCCGTCGCCCTTGATCTCGCCCATGAACAGGGGCCGGTGACCGAAGGTTTCGATCGTCTGGTGCGCGCCCTCGTCGGCGGCGAGCGGGCGACGGCGGCGGCCGTCGATGTCGCCGATCCGCTCTCGCTCTGGGCGGCGGCGGGTCTCGGCATCGCGTTGCCGGCCTCGGCCTTCGCCGATGCGCCGCCCCTGTCGCTCGGGCTGCTGGCGTCGGCGACGGCCTCGATCGAGGATCGCATCGGCGCGGCCGAACAGGGGGTTGCCCTCGGTCTCGTCGATCCGGCGGACCTCGGCCTGCTCTATGCGACCGGACCCGCGCCGACCGGCGCCGTGGCCGGCCTGCCGCCCACCTTGCGCCGCGCTGCCCTGCACC
>JAQVKV010000187.1 GCA_028694545.1 Zavarzinia sp.
GGCAGATCCGCCGCCAGCCCCGGTGCCGCCGCCCGCGCCGCCACGGCCTCCAGCAGGGGGGCGAGACGCCCCTCGTCCCGCACCAGCCGCGCCTTCGGAAAGCGCAGCGCCAGATCGGCGGCCAGCTTCCCCTCATCGTCCCCCATGAAGAGGGCGGCGATCCCCTCCTCCGTCGCGGCGACCAGGGTCAGGCCCAGTACCGTGCGCACGATCCCCCACCACAGGTCGAAGCCCCCGGCGCGCAACCGGGCCGGTGTCGTGCCCGTTGCCTGCTTCACGGCGCGATAGGCGTCCGAAACCGCGCCGAAACCCGCCTCGTAGAGCGCGCCCAGGGTCGGCGCCGCCTCGCCCGCCTCCAGCGTGTCGCGGATCAGCGCGCAGGCGGTCTCCACCGCCTGTTTCGCCCGCGCCGCCGCCGCCCCCAGGGCCTGATCCGGCCGGCAGCGCTTGCAGGGGCGAAAGCCCGCCGCCTCGGCCGTGGCGAGATCGGCGAAGAAGCGCACATTCTCGCGCCTCGCCCGGCGCGACGGGCAGCCCGGCCGGCAGACGACGCCGGTCGTCGTCACGCCATAGAAGAAATCGGGGCCTTCCCCCGCCCCGCCCTCAGCGGTCAGGCGCGCCCAGCAGGCGTCTTCGTCGAGAGGCAGGGAATCGGGCATCGCGTCGGTCTTTCGGGTTCGTCTTCGATGATGCCAGCATTTCCGATGGCGGGCCGACAGGCTGCCCCGATCTTGCGCTTCAATTCGGAACGCTCAGCCCCGCCGGTTCAGCACCTTGAAGATACCCGTGCCGGTGGCGACCAATGTCTCGCCCGTCCAGATGCGCCCCTGAATCGTGCGGAAGCTGTCTTCCTGGGCAACGATGGTACCCGTACCTTCGACCCAGGCGCCGAAGGGCGCGCCGGCGATGAAATCGACCAGCAGGCGGACCGTCATCCAGTTCCGCCCCGTACCGTGGGAGATGGCATGGCCGAAAGCAACGTCGGCGAAGCTCATCAGCATGCCGCCGTGGCAGAGGTCCAGCGTGTTCAGGTGATGCGGCCCGACCCGGAAGGCCCGGGTGAAGCCGCCATCCGCCTCGTCCCGTTCATAGAGGGGGCCGACCGCGAGGCCATAGCCGCTATTCCAGGCGAGGCGCCGGAAACCGGGTGGAATATCCCGGTCGTCGTCGTGAAGATCCGTCTGTTGCATGGCGCCATTCGGGCCGAGGCAGCCCCCCCGTGTCAAGCCGGGCTCAGTCCGAGGCCGGTTTCAGGCTCTGGCCGGGCTCAGGCTTTCCCGTCCACGCCGGCCTCGGCGAAGCTGGCCATTTCGTTATGCGTGCGGGCAGCGGCGCGAACGATGCCGGCGGCAACCGCGGCCCCTGAGCCTTCGCCCAGCCGCATGCCGAGATCGAGCAGCGGCGCGAGCCCCAACCGGTCGAGCAGGCGGCGATGCGCGGGCTCGGCGGAGCAATGGCCGGCAATCGCATGCGCCAGCCCGTCTTCTCGCATCAAGCCGAGACAGGCAACGGCGGCGGTCGTCACATAGCCGTCCAGCACGACGGGCACGCGGGCATGGCGCGCGGCGATGCAGGCCCCGAGCATGGCCGCGAGTTCGCGTCCGCCGAGGCGCCGGGCAAGATCGAGCGGATCATCCGTCGCCGCGCGGTGGAAGGCGGCGGCCTCGGCGACCGCCCGGATCTTGGCTTCCAGCACGGGGCCGGTGGCACCGGTGCCGGGCCCGACCCAATCGATTGCCGCCCCCCCGAACAGGCCGGCCGCCGTCGCCGCCGCCGCACTCGTGTTGCCGATGCCCATTTCGCCGAGGCACAGGAGATCGAGGCCGGGCGTGACCACGGCGAAGCCCGCCGCCACGGCGGCCATGAATTCGTCCTCGTCGAGGGCGGGGGCCGCACGGAAATCGGCGCTCGGCCGGTCGAGATCGAGGGGGGTAACGACGAGATCGGCCCCGATCGTCCGGGCCAGCGCGTTGATGGCGGCACCGCCGGCCGTGAAATTGGCAACCATCTGCACCGTGACGCTGGCCGGATAGGGCGAGACGCCGGCGGCGGCAATGCCGTGATTACCGGCGAAAACCGCGATGCGGATCGATTCGGCGCCAGGCCGCGCCCGTCCCTGCCAGCGGGCCAGGAAGACCGCGAGCGATTCGAGCCGGCCGAGGGCTCCGGGTGGTTTGGTCAGCACCGCATCGCGGGCAAGGGCTTGAGCGGCGGCCGCTTCGTCGCCCGCGGGCAGGCTGGCAACGAGGGCGCGAAGGCCGTCAAGATCGACGGGCGGTTTGATCGTCATGGCTAAAGCTGGCAGTTTTCCGCGAAAGGGCCCCAAGCTGTACCCAATCGGGGCCAGGACCAGAAGCGACAAATGCAGCAAAACACCCCCGACCGCCCGTCAAGGGCCGACGAATTCCGCTTCGTCCTCGGCCTGTTCACGCGCCTGCCCGTGGGGGCGGTGCCCGAAATGCCGGCGGGCAGCCTGGCGCGCGCGGTCTGGTGTTTCCCCCTCGTCGGCGCGGTGGTCGGCCTTCTGGCCGGGCTCGGCGCGCTGGTCGGCGCCGAATTCGGGCTCGGGCCCTGGGGGCTGGCGGTCCTGGCCATCGCCATCGAATTGCTGGCCACCGGCGCCCTGCATGAGGATGGCTTCGCCGATGTCGCCGACAGTTTCGGCGGCCGCGACCGGGAAACGCGCCTGCGCATCATGCGCGACAGCCGCATCGGTTCCTTTGGCGCCGTTGCCTTGTGGCTGCTGCTGTCCGCCCGCCTTGTCTTCCTGGCCGGAGCGTCCGGGGCCGGGGTGTGGACACTCGTCTTCGCCCTCGTCGCCGCCAATACGGCCGCCCGGCTTGCCTTGCTGATCCCCCTCGTCCTGCTGCCGGCGGCGCGGAGCGACGGGCTGGGGGCGGGGTTCGGCACGGTCGGGCGCGACGCGGGGGCAAGCGCCGTGGTCTTCGCCACCGGTATCGGCATCGTCTGTCTCGGCGGGGGCGTGTTCGGGGCGGCACTGGCGGTTCTCATCGCCGGGATCGCCATGTCCGCGCTCGGACGGCAGAACCTGGGCGGCCATACCGGGGACCTCCTCGGAGCGACGGCCGCCCTCACCTTGCCGCTCGTGCTCGCGGTCGCGGGGGGCCATGTCTGACATCGGCCTGGCCCTCGATCCGGCGCTGGCGGCCCTGGCCGGGGCCCTGCTCGGGCTGATCGCGGGCTATGGCGCCCTGCGCGCCAACGCACTTTTCGCGCGCCGGCGGGACCTGGCGCCGCCGCGCTTTGGCGCCCTCTGGCTCGGGCTTGCCGTGCTCTGCGGCGCGGGCGCCCTGTGGCGTTTCGGCATGACGCCCCACGGCCTCGCACTGGTCCTGTTCGGCGTGATCGCCCTTGCGATCGTCGGCTTCGATTTCGCCCATCGACGCATCCCGAACGAATGGTCGGCGGCGATCGCCGTGATCGGCCTGCTCGACGCGGTCGTCGCGGGCCGCGTCGTCGAAGCACTCGCGACCGGGATCATCGGCGCATTGCTGCTCTTCGCCTTCGGCCGGCTTTACGGCATGATCCGGGGGCGCGAGGGCATCGGCTTCGGCGATGTGAAACTGGTGGTCGGTCTCGGAATATGGCTGGGGCCACAGGGCCTGATCTGGTGCTTCCTGATCGCCAGCATCGCGACCGCCGTCATCGGCGGGCTCGTGCTTGTCCTGCGCGGGCTGGCGGACGATCCACCGTTCGGGCCGGCCCTGCTCCTCGTCACCCTTGCCCTGTTGCTTGCCGGTTTGCCGCCCTATTGAGCGGATTGGGAGAATGCGTCATGGCCGTTGAAATCCCCTATCGCCGCGAGCTGGCCTTCGAATACGGCCGGCTGGAACCTGTCGCCCCCGGCCTTCGCCGCATCATCGCGCGCAACCCCTCCGCCTTCACCTTCCACGGCACTGGCACCTATGTGGTAGGCGAAGGCCGGGTAGCCGTGATCGACCCGGGGCCCGACGATACCGACCATATCGCCGCCCTGCTCGACGGCCTTGGCAACGAACAGGTAAGCCACATCCTCGTTACCCACACCCATACCGACCATTCGCCCGGCGCCGCCCCCCTGAAGCAGGCGACCGGGGCGCCAACCTTGGGGTTCGGGCGCCACGGCTCCGGCCGGCCGGAAGCGGCGGGACAGGCGGCGGTGCAGGACGGCGACCTTGCCTTCGTGCCCGACCGGCACCTGAAGGATGGCGATGTCGTCGCCGGCCCCGGCTGGACGATCGAGGCGGTGCACACCCCCGGCCACACCTCGAACCACCTGTGCTTTGCCTGGCGCGAGGCGAAGGCGCTGTTTTCGGGCGATCACGTCATGGGCTGGTCGACCAGCGTCATCACTCCGCCCGACGGCGACATGGGCGATTACATGGCCAGCCTGCGCCGCCTGCTGACGCGCGACGACACGGTCTACTGGCCGACCCACGGTCCCGCCATCACCGACCCGAAAGCCCATGTCGAGGCCTTCATCGCCCATCGCGGCGAACGCGAGTCGCAGATCATCACGGAACTGGCCAAGGCCCCGGCAACCATCGCCGACATGGTGCCGGTGATCTATGCCGGCGTCGATCCGAGGCTTTATCCGGCCGCCGCGCGCTCGAGCTTCGCCCATCTGCTGCATCTCCACGACGAGGGCCGGGTGCGGGCCGAGCCGGCGCCCACCCTCGACGCCCGCTGGTCCCTCGCATAACCCCGATGAGCGCCGCCGCCGATCCCCCGGACCTGATCGACGGCGTCGCGCTGTTCGCCGATGTTGACACCTCGGCTCGCCGTGCCCTGATCGAACAATCCGCCTGGTACAGCCTGCCAGGTGGCAGCACGCTCTTCGCCCAGGGCGAGCCGGGCGACGCGCTCTATGTCCTGCTCCGCGGCAGCCTCGCCGTCCTGCGCGACGCGCCCGACGGGGTGCGCCGGCGTATCGCCAGGGTCCGCGCCGGCGAGGTCGTCGGGGAAATGGCCCTGGTGACCGGGCGGCCGCGCTCGGCCTCCGTCGTCGCCGAGCGGGACTGCGAAGTCCTGCGCCTCGACCGCCCGGCCTTCGAGCAGCTCGTCATCCACCACCCGAAATCCATGCTACGCCTGACGCGGCAGATCGTCGGCCGGCTGGAAGCCCTGCAGGACGCGCCGGCGGGCGGCCTGCCGCCACGCCCTCGCAGCATCGCCCTGCTGCCCCTTGGCCGGAGCAGCGACTGCAGCACGCTGCGGCGAGATCTGGCGCGTGCCATGCGCCTCTACGGCAAGGTCGCCGAAGTGGTCGAGGCGGACGGCACGGATCACCAGACCGAATGGTTCCACGATATCGAAAACGCGCATGATTTCGTGCTCTACCAGGGGGACGCCACGGACGGGCCGTGGAGCCGGCTGTGCCTGCGCCAGGCCGACCTGCTCCTCGTCGTCGTCGATGCCGATGATCCCGAGCCGCGCCGGCGCCATGCCCTCGAAGCCGTGGCGCTCACGCGCGGGATCGCGGTCGAGCTTGTCCTGCTGCACCCGCCGGAGCGGCTTCTGCCGGACGGCACCAAGGCCTTCCTCGAAGGACGCGAGGTTGCCCTGCACCACCATGTCCGGGTCGGGTTGTGGGGGGATGCCGCGCGTCTCGCCCGGCAGATGACGGGGCGAGCCGTCGGCCTCGTGCTGTCGGGCGGCGGAGCGCGGGGCTTCGCCCATCTCGGCGTGTTGCGCGCGCTGGCGGAAGCCGGCATCGCCATCGACATGGTCGGCGGCTGTTCCATGGGGGCCGTGGTCGGCGCCGGCGCCGCCATGCATCTCGAAGCCCATGAGGCCGAACAGCGCTTCCGCCGTGCTTTCGTCGACCGCAACCCGGTAAACGATT
>JAQVKV010000188.1 GCA_028694545.1 Zavarzinia sp.
AAATCCGCCCCATCCGGGGTCAGGGAAACCCGCCGCGTCGTCCGGTGCAGCAGGCGCGCGCCCACTCGCGCCTCCAGCGCCTGCACGACGGTCGAGACGGTGGAGCGCGGCAGGCCCAACTGGTCGGCCGCGCGGGTGAAACTGCCGCATTCGGCGACACGGGCGAAAATACGCAGGGCGTCGATCCGGTCCATGGCCCTCTCATTGGTCGGAATCAGCGACAGATATTGTCCAACCCGTCGGGTTTATCCGTCAAATCCGACGTCACACCCTGTTCCCGAGACGCGGCCCCGCCGCGCAGGCAGAAGGGACCAGGCCATGACGGACCATCGGATCGAAGGCAAGAGCGTGCTGATCGCGGGCGGCGCGAAGAATCTGGGCGGGTTGATCGCCCGCGACATGGCGGCGGCCGGCGCCCGCGCCGTCGCCATCCATTACAACAGCCCGGCCACCCGCGCGGACGCGGAAGCGACGCGGGACGCGGTGACGGCAACCGGCGCCCAGGCGATCATCCTGCCCGCCGACCTGACCACGGCGGGCGCGATCGAGAAGCTCTTCGCCGATACGCTCGCCGCTTTCGGCACGCTGGACATCGCGATCAATACGGTCGGCAAGGTCCTGAAGAAGCCGATCGTCGAGATTTCGGAGTCGGAATACGACGACATGGCGGCGATCAACGCCAAATCCGCCTTCTTCTTCATCAGCGAAGCCGGCAAGCATCTGGCGGACAACGGCAAGATCGTCACCCTGGTGACCAGCCTGCTCGGCGCCTTCACGCCCTTCTATGCCGCCTATGCCGGCTGCAAGGCCCCGGTCGAGCATTTCACCCGGGCGGCGGCCAAGGAATTCGGCGCGCGCGGCATTTCGGTCAACGCCGTCGGCCCCGGCCCCATGGACACGCCCTTCTTCTATGGCCAGGAGGAACCGGCGGCGGTCGCCTACCACAAGAGCGCCGCGGCGCTTTCCGCCTTCTCCCGCACGGGCCTGACCGACATCGAGGATATCGTGCCGCTGATTCGCTTCCTCTGCGCCGAAGGCTGGTGGATCACGGGGCAGACCCTGCTCGCCAACGGCGGCTACACCACTAAATAGGCGGCATTCGCCACCTGTTAAGCAGGATCTGCTAGGAAGGGAGCCGCTACGACAGAACACGAGGAAGACTGCGTCATGAGCACGCCCGCCCCCGGCCCCGACGCCGTGATCGCCTTCTGGCGCGATGCCGGCCCGGAAAAATGGTTCGCCAAGGACGGGGCTTTCGACATTGCCTTCCGGGACCGCTTCCTCGACGCCCATATGGCCGCCGCCGCCCGTCGCCTCGACGCCTGGGCGGCGACCGCCGAAGGCGCGCTCGCCCTCATCATCCTGCTGGACCAGTTCCCCCGGAACGCCTTCCGCGACACGGCCCATATGTTCGCGACCGACGGGCTGGCCCGCCATATCGCGCGCGAGGCGCTGGCCGCCGGTCACGACCGGGTCGTCGCGGACGAGTTGCGCGTCTTCTTCTACCTGCCGTTCGAGCATTCCGAGGACATGGCCGACCAGGATCTCGCCGTCGCCCTGATCCATCCGCTGGGCAAGGACGTCGGCACCTTCGCCGAAATCCACCGCGACATCATCGCCCGCTTCGGCCGTTTCCCCCACCGCAACCCTGCGCTCGGCCGCGAATCGACCGCCGACGAACGCGCTTTCCTGGCAAAGGGCGGCTTTTCGGGCTGACCCCGCGTCAGCCTTCCGACGGGCGTCGCGCGCGAAGTGCCGCGGCCAGCGTGCCGTCGTCGAGATAGTCGAGTTCGCCGCCCACCGGCACGCCATGGGCCAGGCGGGTCACGGCGATGTCGCGGTCGGCCAGCAGGGCCGCGATGTAATGGCTGGTGGTCTGGCCGTCGACCGTGGCGTTCAGGGCCAGCACGACTTCCCGGACCGTTCCGTCCAGGCGGGCGATCAGTCCGTCGATGCGCAGATCCGCCGGGCCGACGCCGTCAATCGCCGAAAGATGGCCGCCCAGCACGTGATAGCGCCCGCGAAAGGCGGCGGAGCGCTCGATCGCCCAGAGGTCGCCCACATCCTCGACCACGCAAAGCATGGTCGGATCGCGCGCGGGATCGCGGCAGATGGCGCAGGGCGCGACCGTATCGAGATTGCCGCAGACCGGGCAGGGCCGGACCTTGTCCAGCGTCTCGGCCAGGGCCGCCGACAGCGGCGCCATCAGGCTTTCGCGCCGGGACAGCAGATGCAGCGCCACACGCCGGGCCGAACGGGGGCCGAGCCCCGGCAACCGGCCGAGGAGCTGGATCAGCCGGTCGAGCGCGCCGCCCGGTTCGGGCCCCGCCGCCATGGCGCCGATCGCTTGCTCAGAACGGCATCTTGAAGCCGGCGGGCAGGCCCATGCCGGCGGTCGCCTTCTGCATTTCCTCGGCCATGCGGGCCTCGACCTTGGCCTTGGCGTCGCGGTGCGCCGCGACGATCAGGTCCTCCAGCACTTCCGCCTCGTCGGCGACGATCAGGCTGGGATCGATCTTCACCCGCTTCACTTCGCCCTTGCCGGTCATGGTGACGGTGATCAGCCCGGCGCCCGCGCGGCCCTCGACCTCCACCAGCTCCAGATTGCCCTGCATTTCGGCCATCTTGGCCTGCATGGCCTGGGCCTGCTTCATCATGTCCATAATCTTCATGGGGGCGCCTCAGTCGTCGTCCGTTTCGAGATCGAAGATGTCCAGGATCGGCGCATCCTCGTCGTGCATGTCGTCTTCCGGCGGCTCTTCGTCAAGCGGGCCGGCAATACCCTGTTTCGGCAGCGCCCGCATCTCGAGCAGGCGCAGGCCCGGGAAAGCGGCTTCGAGCGCGCGCACCGGCGCCGAGGCCTTCAGCCGTTCGAGCAGGGCATTCTTCGCCTCGCGCTGGCGATCGCCCAGGGTCTCCGCGCCAGCCTCGTCCGACGTGTCGATCAGCCACGGCTGGCCGGTCCATTCCTTCAGCTTCTGCGCCACCTCGCGCAGGCGACTGGGTGCGCCGGGCTCCAGCCGCACGATCATCCGCCCCGGCGCGAATTCGACGAGATGGACATCATTCGTCAGATGCGCCGCCAACATGATGTCGCGCCGGGCATCGAAGAGGGCCACCACAGCCTCGAAACTCTCGGGCAGCAGGGTTTCGGGCGCCAAATTCCGGGGCGCCGGCGCGCCGTCCTGCTGGAGATAGACGACATTGCCTTCCGCCCGGGCGACCGGCGCGCGTTCCGGCGCCAGCGTTGGCATCGCCTGCCGCGCCTCCATCGGGCGCGACACGGCAAGTGCCGCTGGGGCGCCATTGCCGCCGCCTTGCGGCGCGCGCGGGCCGGGGCCGCCATTGTCCCTGGCCTCGACATAGTGTTTCACGATGTCGGCAGGCGGTGGCAGATCGGCGGCGTAGGCGAGGCGGATCAGAATCATCTCGGCGGCGGACAGCGGGCTGGGCGCCATCCGGACTTCGCCAAGCCCCTTCAGCAGCATTTGCCACGCCCGCGCCAGCACCGGCATCGACAGGGCCTTCGCCAGTTCGAGGCCCCGCGTACGGTCGTGTTCGGAAGCCGTAGCCTCCGCCGCCGCCTCGGGCACGATCTTCAGCCGGGTCAACCAGTGGGAAAGTTCGAGCAAGTCCTGCAGCACGACCGCCGGATCCGCCCCGGTATCATATTGATCACCGAGTTCGGCCAGCGCCGCCTTGGCATCGCCCCGCATCACCATCTCGAACAGGTCGAACACCCGGGCGCGGTCGGCGAGGCCGAGCATGTCGCGTACCGCCTCCTCGCCGACGTCGCCGGCGGCATGGGCGATCGCCTGGTCGAGCAGGGAAAGCGCGTCGCGCACCGAACCTTCGGCGGCCCGCGCGATCAGCGCAAGCGCAGCGGGCGCCACATTCGCCCCTTCCCGCGAGGCGATGCCGCCAAGGTGGGCGACCAGCCGGTCCTGGTCGATGCGGCGCAGGTCGAAACGCTGGCAGCGCGACAGCACGGTGACCGGGACCTTGCGGATCTCGGTCGTCGCGAAGATGAACTTCACATGGGGCGGCGGCTCTTCCAGCGTCTTCAGCAGGGCGTTGAAGGCGCTGGTCGAGAGCATGTGCACTTCGTCGATGATGTAGATCTTGAACCGCGCCTGGACGGCGGCGAAGCGCACGCCCTCGATGATCTCGCGGATGTCGTTCACGCCGGTGCGGCTGGCGGCGTCCATTTCCTGGACGTCGATGTGCCGGCTCTCGGCGATGGCGACGCAATTGGCGCAGACGCCGCAGGGTTCGACCGTGGGGCCGCCCTTCCCGTCGGGCCCGATGCAGTTGAGGCCCTTCGCGATGATTCGCGCCGTCGTCGTCTTGCCCACGCCGCGCACGCCGGTGAGCATGAAGGCATGGGCCAGCCGCCCGGCCGCGATCGCATTGGTCAGGGTGCGCACCATCGCCTCCTGGCCGATCAGTTCGGCGAAGGTCGAGGGGCGGTATTTCCGGGCCAGCACGCGGTAGGGCTCGGCCGGGGATTCCATCACTGCGGGGTTGTCCGTCATCGGGCGCGATTGTGGCGGTTGAGGCGAAACGGCGCCACGAAAAAAGCCGCGTGATCCACGCGGCTTTTTCGGGGTGGGAGGCTGGACAACGACCCAAGTCGAATTCGTTACGGCTGCTTCCTTCCGGACCTGACCGGGTTGGCGAGAGACCTGTCCATCGCCAACCTCCCGCGCTCTATATCGTCGAAGCGACGCCATTCGGCAAGGGCTTTGCGCGGAATTGGCCGAAACCCCTTGTTCTTCAACACTTTCGGGTACGTTCCCGGTGGACGGGAAGATTGCGACGGGCAAAAGTGGCGCCATGAATTGGGCCAAGGGCACGAATTTCCGTGTGCCGGTGATCGCTTTCGCCTTCGCCGCCGTCCTGCTTTCGCCTGTCTCCGGCGGGGCCGCGGCCATGGCGGAAGATGCGACCGCGGCCTGTCGCCGTCTCGTCAAGGAGAAGTGGGAGACCGCGCGAACGCTGGACCTCGAGGGCTGTCTCGACCGGCTGGCCGGCTCGCCCTCCCCTTACGACGAGAACGGCTACAAGCTTGCCCTCTGGGGCGAAGTGCTGCTGGCGACCGACGGCATCGGCCTTTACCAGTCGGATGACGGCGGTACGAGCTGGTCGGTGGCGCGCCAACCGGACGACATCACCGAAGCCGCCCTGATCGTCGCTCCGGCCGACCCGCCGCCCCTGCGCCCCACGGTCGAGGTGCCGGCCGAACCGAAGCCCGATGCCGCCGCCAGGGCAAGCGAGGCCGCGCGCTACCGCATGTGGCTGACCCTGGCGCGGCGCTGCGACCCCAGCTTGCCGGACGAGGGCACCCCCTTGCGCGACCTGCAATTCAAGGCTTCCGAATGCGAACGAAGCTTGCGCCTGCCGCCCGGCCGTGCTTCGACTGCGGGCGATTGAGACCGCGCTTCAAGAAGCAAGCTTTCCGAGGTCCAGCCGTCATGACCGAACACAGCGCCGCGACCACCTTCGCCGGCAATCCCCTCGATCGCGCCGCCGAACGGCGCAAGGACGACGCGTGGCAGGCCGCGCAGCTGAAATCGCCCGATTCGTTGTTCCTGCCGATCTGGAGGACGCGCCCCTTCGTGATCGAACAGGGCGGCACCCAGCTCGGCCTGCTGCGGCCCGGGCTGATCGACGATCTGGTGGCGGCGGCCCCGCCGCCCGTCTTCCTCGGCACCGAGGGTGACTCGGCGGTCTATGCCGTCGATCTTTCCGCCGGGCCCGATCCGGCGAAGGGCGGCGTTCTGGCGGGTTTCGGCAAGTTCCAGGACATGAGCGCCGCCGCCATGGTGCTG
>JAQVKV010000189.1 GCA_028694545.1 Zavarzinia sp.
TCCGCATTTCCTCGTCCAGCAGGTCGATCTTGTTCAGGGCCTCGATCATGCGTCCGGCCAACGCTTCCTCGCCGAGGCCAAGGTCTTCGAGCACGGCAAGGACATCCGCCTGCTGAGCCGTCGCTTCGGGATGCGAGACGTCGCGGACGTGGACGATGATATCCGCCTCCAGCACCTCTTCCAGTGTCGCCCGGAAGGCGGCCACGAGTTGGTGCGGCAGGTCCGAGACGAAGCCCACCGTATCGGACAGGATGATGCGCCGCCCGGAGGGCAGTTTCAGCCCGCGCATGGTGGGATCGAGGGTGGCGAACAGCAGGTCCGCCGCCAGTACCTCGGATCGGGTCAGGCGGTTGAACAGCGAGGATTTGCCGGCATTGGTGTAACCGACCAGGGCCACGATCGGATAGGGTACCTTGCGCCGGCTACGCCTGTGCAATTCCCGCGTCCGCGTCACGGTCTCCAGCTCGCGCTTCAGGCGCGTGATCTTCTCGGACAGGATGCGCCGGTCCGCCTCGATCTGGGTTTCGCCCGGCCCGCCCAGGAAGCCGACGCCGCCGCGCTGGCGCTCCAGGTGGGTCCAGGAACGGACGAGACGGCTCTTCTGATAGGACAGATGCGCCAGCTCGACCTGAAGGCGACCTTCCCGCGTCGCCGCGCGCGCGCCGAAGATCTCGAGGATCAGGCCGGTACGGTCGATCACCTTGGTCTTCAGCGCCCTCTCGAGGTTGCGCTGCTGCACCGGCGACAGGGCGCAATTCACGACGACAACGTCGATATCCAGCGCCTGGACAGCGCCGTGCAGTTCCTCGACCTTGCCGGTGCCGAGCCAGGTTGCCGGGCGGATACGATCGACCGGCGCCTCGATTGCCTCGATCACCTCGAGGTCAATGGCTGCGGTCAGCCCGACCGCTTCCGCGAGACGCGCCGCGGGCAGGCGTGCGCTACCCTCAAGCGCGGCTTCGACAGCCGCGCTTTCGGCAGGCGCATTCGACCAACCGACGGCCTTGCCGGTGGTTTCGCCCCTGACATAAGGGTGGACGACGATGGCGCGCCCGGCCGCCGCCTTCCGCGTCGCGGTGGCGGCGGGATCCGAATTGTCGCTCAATGGTCTCGTGGCGCCTCGGTGGCCTGCGGGTCGAACAGCTGGATCGGTGCCGCCGGCATCACGGTCGAAATCGCATGCTTGTAGACAAGCTGGATATGCCCGTCACGGCGCAGCAGCACACAGAAATTGTCGAACCAGGTAATCACGCCCTGCAACTTCACGCCATTCACCAGGAACACGGTAACCGGCGTCTTGTTCTTGCGGACATAGTTCAGGAATACATCCTGAACATTTTGCGATCGTTCCGACATCTTGGAACCTTCTTTTTCTTGTTGCGTCTTATTCTCAGTCTGACGGCCGAAAATCGCTCACCGATGGCTGAGACCACCGAACGATTTCCGGAACACGCGGCAGCCACACACACGTTTTGCTGCACTGCACAAATATCGCAAGCCTGACCGATCTCCGCAAGGAAAAATCACGACTCGCCCCTGCCCTCAGCACATGGCCCGGACCGATTCCGTGCAGGGCACGGGATATAGCGATTGCCGATGGGGCACAATAGTCCGTTCGGGGGGTATTCGGCCCGAACCGGCGGATTTGCCCCTCTCCTTCCTTTCACGCGGTCAGAGCTGACCGCGTTCGCTGATGGTGATGCCGAGGGATTTCAGTTTGCGATGGAGGGCGGAGCGCTCCATGCCGATAAAATTCGCCGTCCGGCTGATGTTGTTGCCGAACCGCGCCACCTGGGCCAGCAGGTAGTCCCGCTCGAAGGCTTCCCGCGCCTCGCGCAGTGGCAGGGCCATGATCACCTCGCCACTGTCGCCGCGCAGGGTCGCGGGCCCGGCCCCCCCCACCTCGGCCGGCAGCATGTCGGCGCCGATCGCTTCTTCCGCGTCGTCGGTCGCAAGGATGAGCAGGCGTTCGCAGACATTGCGCAACTGACGCACGTTGCCCGGCCAGTCGTAGGCCTGCATGACCGCCATCGCTTCGTTCGAGATGGTGCGTGGCTGCACGCCGTTGGCCAGGCTGATGCGCTGGATGAAATGGAGCGCCAGATCGGGAATGTCCTCGCGCCGGTCGGCGAGGCGGGGCACGCGTACCGGCACCACGGACAGGCGATGGAACAGATCCTCGCGGAAACGGCCGGCGGCGATTTCGGCGTGCAGGTCACGGGCGGAAGCGCTGACCACGCGTACATCCACCTGCACCCGGTTGCGACCACCCACGCGCTCGAAGGTCTGGTCGACAAGGACACGCAAGATCTTAGCCTGGGTTTCGGGCGGCATGTCCGCCACCTCGTCGAGGAACAGGGTGCCGCCATGCGCCTTCTCGAACAGGCCGACGCGGGGCATGCCGTCGGAACTGGCCGAAGCTTCGACGCCGAAGAGTTCGGCTTCCATGCGCTCGGGCGCCATGGTCGCCGCATTGACGACGACGAAGGGCCCGTCCGCGCGCTTGGACAGGCGGTGCAATTGGCGCGCCACCACTTCCTTGCCCGAACCGGCGGGCCCCATGATCATGACCCGGCTGCCCATGGGCGCCGCCTTCTCGACGAGGGCGCGCACCGCGTTCATGGCGGAAGAACGGCCGATCATCTCGTCATCGAGGTTGGAACGGACCTTCAGCGCCTTGTTTTCGCGCTTCAGTTCCGCCGCCTCGATCGCCCGCTGCACGAGAAGCAGCAGACGATCAGCCTTGAACGGTTTCTCGATGAAGTCGTAGGCGCCTCGTTTGAGCGCGCTGACCGCCGTCTCGATAGTGCCGTGGCCGGAGATCATGACCACCGGCATGTCGGGATGGGCCCGTTTCACCGCTTCCAGGATCTCGAGCCCGTCGAGGCGGCTGCCCTGCAGCCAGATGTCGAGGATGACGAGGGACGGCAGGCGGGCCTCAATCGCGGCGAAGGCTTCGTCGGCGTTGCCGGCGGTCCTCGTCTCGTAGCCTTCGTCCTGGAGGATGCCGGCGACGAGTTCCCGGATATCGGCCTCGTCGTCGACCACCAATACTTCACGACCCATGCGCTGTCCTCGCTTCGACCTCTCGCACCGCGCCGGCGGCTTCATGCCGCCAGGGGAAACTCAATGTGACCACAGCCCCCCCGCCCGGATTATCCCCGAGCACGATAGTGCCGCCATGTTCTTCCAGGATCTTGCGGACGATGGCGAGGCCAAGGCCCGTCCCCTTTGCCCTTGTCGTGACATAGGGTTCCGTCAGGCGATCCCGCTCGCTCACCGGCAGGCCACGCCCATTGTCACGCACCTCGATGCGGATCGTGCCGTCCACGGCTGAAAGCGTGGTCATGACCCGCCCCTGCGGCAGGTCCGGCGCCGCGGGCCGCGCCTCGATCGCCTCGGCCGCGTTCTTCAGGACGTTGGTCAGCGCCTGGCCAATCTGTCGCATGTCGAACAGCGCTCGCACGGGCTCCGGCGGCAGGGCTGTCTCGAAGACGATGCCGGGCGCCGCCACATGGCGCAGGAACACGGCCTGGCGCACCTGCTCGCTCAGGTCCTCCATGCGGAAGACGGCCGTCGGCATGCGCGCGAAGGCGGAGAATTCGTCGACCATGCGGCCGATATCGCCCACTTGCCGGATGATCGTGTCCGTGCATTGCGCGAAGACTTCCGGGTCGGTCGCAATCTCGCGGCCGTATTTCCGTTTCAGTCGTTCCGCCGAAAGCTGGATCGGCGTCAGCGGGTTGCGGATCTCGTGGGCGATGCGCCTCGCGATGTCGGCCCAGGCGGCGGTGCGCTGCGCCGAGACGAGGTCGGTGACGTCGTCGAAGGTGACGACGAAACCCCGGACCGCGCGCCCTGCCCGCTCGCCCACCACGCGAACGCTGAAATGCCGGGTCACACCGCCACGAGCCAGATTGATCTGGGCCTGGATCTCGCGATCGGGCCGCTCCCGCACCTCTGCCATCAGCGCGGCGATTTCGGGTACCACGTCCGCGATCCGCTCGCCGACGATCTCCTCCGCGCTGACCTGCAGCAATTCGAGCGCCGAACGGTTGGGCAGCGTGATGCGCCCCTCGATGTCGACGCCGAGAACCCCGGCGGAAACACCCGCCAGCACCGCCTCGGTAAAACGGCGCCGCTCGTCGAGCTGGTGGTTGGCGTCGCGCAATTCGCCGTGCTGAGCCTCGATCTGCCCCGCCATGCGGTTGAAGGCGCGGCCCAGCGAAGCCAGTTCGTCGTCCGACGTGCCGGTATCGACCCGGGCGGAGAGATCGCCTTCGCGTAGCCTCTCCGTCGCTCCGAACAGGCGCGCGACGGGCTCTACAAGTCGTGTCGCGACCCAGAGACCGGCGAGGATCGCGGTCAGCAGGATGAGGAGACCGACGAGCACGAAGACGAAGGCGAAGGTGACCTGGATGCCGAGGCGGCGCTTCTGCAGTTCCTCGTATTCCGCGACCGCCGCCTGCGTGCGCTCGACATAGGCGATGACGCGCGGATCGACGAAACGCCCGACATAGAGGAAGGCATCGAGGAAGGAATCGAGACGGATCAGGGCCCGCACCCGGTCGTCTTCCGTGGTGATGATCACCACCTCCCCGTCCCGCCCTGCCCGGTCGAGGGCGCCGGCCGGCAGACGGTCGAACTCCATGCCGAAGGAGAGCGCGGTACGTGCCAGCACCCGGCCGGTCGAATTGATCACGATCGCCTCGGCGAGACCACGCACGGCTGCCTGATTCTCGAGGAGGAGGTTGAACATGTCGGAGTTGCCGTCGACGATCATGGCCCGACGGTTGATGTCGTTCGCCATGGCGCGGATGTCCGCTTCGATCGTCTTGCTGTGTTCCTCGACATAGGCCTTGGCAATGGTCACGGAATCCGAGACGGCACCCTGCACCCGCGCGCTGAACCAGGTATCGATGATCAGGTTGAAGAACAGGGCCGAGGCGACGCCGAGGAAAATGGTCGGCACCGCCGCGATCGCCCCGAACAGGGCGACGATGCGGACATGAAGCTTTGCCCCGGCGAGCCCCGACCGTCGGGCCCACCACAAACGCACGATCCGTGTGGCGACCAGGGCCGCCAGCGCCAGCACGAGAACGAGGTCGGTCAGCAGCAGCGGAATGATGAGGGTCGTATTGCCGTCCTGGACCGACGGATCGCGCAGGGCAAGGTAGGTCCCGGTGCCCGAAGCCGCCGCCAGCAGCACCAGGAAGACGACAAGGCGCCGGCTGATGTGGCTACGACTGATCCAGGCCTCGAGACGCGCGGCACGACTGACGCGGGGTGACTCGACGGCTTCGTTCAAACTCGATCCTCTGGCCGGACGGCAACCAAAAACCGGCGATGGGGGCGGTCGCCGATCGCAGACTCAAATCATGTTGTCAGAATATCACAGGGTGACGGAAAAGCATCACTTGATGCTGCGCAGCACCTGAATATCCAAATCGCGGATTTTCTTGCGCAATGTGTTCCGGTTGAGGCCGAGGAGTTCGGCGGCCCGGATCTGGTTGCCCCGCGTCGCCGACAGGCTGATCTCGATCAGCGGCCGCTCCACCTCGCGCAGGATGCGATCGTAGAGGCCGGCCGGTGGCAGACCCTCGTCATGGGCGGCGAAATACCGGGCAAGATGGCGCTCGACGGCAATCGACAGGCTCACGGGCTCGTCGCCGCCGGCGTTGCGGAACTGGACTTCGGGCTCGACCAGTTCGGCCTTCACCACATCGAGACCGATCACTTCCTCGGCATAGAGGGCCGCGAGGCGCCGTACCAGATTTTCGAGTTCGCGCACGTTGCCGGGCCAGCGGTAGCGCTTCAGGA
>JAQVKV010000190.1 GCA_028694545.1 Zavarzinia sp.
GGCACGCTCCAGCGTGTCGCGCCAGATGGAACCGAGATTGCGGGCCATCTCGTCGTCGGCGACGATCTCGAGCATGCCGACGGCGACCGGCATCCCGCCCCGCTCCACCTTCCGCGCCAGTGTCTGCTCGAAGACTTCGGTTCGCGCTTCCAGCGGGCTGGAGGGCCGGGGCTGCGCCGCGGCGGCGGACGCCCTGAAGGTATAGACCCTGAAGGGCCGGCCATGATGGTCAATACCGCGCCCGGTGGTGACGGCCGCCCCGCGCACCGTCGCCTCGGGCGCCGTGAACACGGCCGCGCCCATGGTTTCGTTCTCGCCCGGCGGAAAGCGCAACTCCATCACCCGAGCCACCGCCACGCCGGCCAGGTCTTCGGCCGAGTGGCCGGCCATGCGGGCGAAGACACCATTGGCGGCGACGATGCGCTCGTCCTCGTCGACCACGGCGACACCGTCGTTCAGGATCTCGATCAGGACGGGCAGCAGGCGATCGGGCGCCGGCACCACCACGTCCCGACTCTCGCCGTCGCTCGGGCGGTGGACGACATCGGCGATGCCAGCGCCCGCGTCGAGCCGGCAGATGACCCCGCCCGCGCCATCGGGCGCGACCGCGACCATGGCGTCGAAGACGTTACCCGAATAGCTGTAGAGCTTGACCGGCAGGGGTTCGAGTTCCTCGCCCCGCTCGACCGCGCGGGTGATGCGGTCGACGGCGGCGCGGTCGCTCCACGGCCCGAACAGGATGGCGACGGTCTGGCCCAGCGCCTCCCCGCGCGGCCAGCCGGTGAGGCGCGAGAAGCCCGCGTCGGCATCGGTGATGGCACTGTCGAAGCCCGTGCTGAGACGCAGCGAGACAGGTTCGTTGGCGGCGCTGGCTTCCAGCGGCATGACTCAACCGAACATGGTGGCGAAGCTGTGGTCGAGGAAGGCACTGACCTGATCGACCCATTGCTCGCGATAGAGGCGGTAGGACAGGGCATGTGAGCCCCAGGCCCCGGCGGCGACGATCAGCGGCTCCCGCACCGAAGGCGCCGGCGTCGCCCAGAGAGCGGCGGCGGGATCGGCGGCGGCGAGCGCCTTGGCGTCGTCGAAGGGCACGATGGGATCGGACAGGGAATGGATGATCAGCCAGGGCCGGTCCCCGAGACGGGCGGCGACGTCGATCGCCCGCCCCTCCTCGTCCGCGAAGCCCCAGAGATTGCGCGCGCCCCACAGCACCGCATCGACCACGACGGCCGGCAGACCGCTTTCGGCCGCGACGCCGCGCGCGGTGACGGGCGGCGCCACCGCATAGGTCGCCATGGTGATCAGGGCCTCGATGCGGGGATCGGCGACGGCCGCGTAGATCGCCGCGTTACCGCCCATGGAGATGCCGAGAACGGCGACACGGCGCGAGGCGTTGCGGGACTTGATCCAGTCGACGGCGGCGCGGATATCCCTTGCCTCGTCCGGGCCGAAGCTGGGCGGGCGCGGACCGTCGCCGGAGTCGCCGTGATTGCGCAAATCAAGGGCAAGCACGGAATACCCCCGGCCGAGCAGATCGCGCATCATGTCGTAGAGGCCGACATAGACGTCGCCCCGATTGCCGGTGGCGCCATGGACCAGGATCACCGTGGCCTTGGGGCTCTCCGCCTCGGCCGACCAGGCGGTGAGCGGTACCCCGTCCTCCGCCGTGAAACGGACGGCGGTCACGGGCAGGTCGACGGGCGGCGAGGCCACGGGCTTCCGATAGGCGGCGAGCATGACGGCCGGCAAGACGCCGAGCACCACGGCCGGCGCGGCGATTGCCAGTACCAGGATCAGGATCGCCAGACGCCTCATCGCCCTCACCGTAACAAGTCCGAGCAGGGCCAAGGCGACGACTCGCCGCCGCCTTTCCCCCCGTCCGGCATGAAGACTTAGCGGGCTTTGGTTAACAAGTCCGAAAACGCCTCATGTTCCGGGGCCGTATCACAGGCCAAGACCGTGCCACAAGGCGGAAGCCCCGAAGATCACGAGGACGATACCGGACAGCCGGTCGATCCAGACCAGTACCGCCAGCCGCAGCCAGTGCCGCGCGCCACCGGCCGCCGCCACGATGGCGAGCTGCCAGGTGAGAGAACCAAGACCAAGGCCGATCACCGTCGCCGTCGCCGCGACCGGCCCCGCCGCCGCCGCCAGACCGATGCCGGCAAAGGCGCCGGCGAAGGAGATCACCGTCAGCGGGTTGGTGAGGGTGAGGCCGACGGCCGAAGCGAAGGCGGGGATCACCGATCCCACCTTGACCATGGCCCCGCCGCCGGCCGCCGTGGGCAGGTCGTCGCCCCGCCGCCCGGCGGCGCGCAAGCCCCCGATGCCGAGCCAGACCAGCACCAGCCCGCCGATGATGCCAAGCCAATGCGCCTGATCGACAAGAACGGCCGTAACCGCCGAAAGCCCGAAGGCGGCAAGCGCCGCGTAGATCGAATCGGCGATCGCGGCGCCAAAACCGGTCGCGGCGCCGACCGCCAGTCCGCCGGTCACGGTCCGGCGCAGGATGAGCAGGGAAATGGGCCCGACCGGCATGGCGATGAAGAAGCCAAGGGCAAAGGCACTGGCCATGAGGCCGAAGGGAAAATCACTCATTCGGGATCACCGACCGGCAGGGCGGTCGTCTCCTTCACCGTGGACAGCACGAGCTGGGTTTCGCTGCGCGCCACCATGCCGGTGGTCTTCAGACGTTTGAGCAAGGCTTCGAGCGCGGCGACATCGGCAACCCGCACCTTCAGCAGGTAATTGGCGGCGCCGGTGACATGATGGGCTTCCAGCACGGCGCCATCCGCCGCCAGCCGGGCGACGAAAACCTCCTCGTCGGCACCGGGCAGCAGGGTCACCGTGACGAAGGCCGCGATGCCGAGCCCGAGCGCCAGCGGATCGGCCAGCGCCACGGTCGCCCTCAGCACGCCGCGCGCGGCGAGTTTGCGCACCCGCTCGTTCACCGCCGAGGTCGACAGGCCGACCGCCTGCCCCAGCTCGGCGACCCCCATGCGCCCGTCGGCCTGCAACAGGGCGACCAGGGCCCGGTCCATCGGATCCAGCATTTATCCACTCCGAATGCAGAAAAATTTTTCGATCAACACAAATGTATCGATAAAATCTATCCACCCGCCGATTCCAATATGACGATAAGTTTTTCCCGTTCAATATAATTTTTTACGGATTTTATCCTGCATGAAGTGCGAACGGCCGGAACCGGTCACTTATGCCGCATCCCTTCGTCGCATCGGGCGGTGGTTGCGGTCCGCCGTCGATGTGGCTATGTCCTCTCACCGCGTTTCGGCGGCCCGCCCCGGCCGCTTGTTCGAGAGACACCGTCATGAGCAACCTGAACCGGGAACGAGTCCTGAGCGTTCACCACTGGACCGACCGCCTGTTCTCCTTCACCACCACCAGGGATCCGTCGCTCCGCTTCGTGAACGGCCAGTTCACCATGATCGGGCTGGAGGTGAACGGTCGGCCGCTGCTGCGTGCCTACAGCGTCGTCTCGGCGAACTACGAGGAGCACCTCGAGTTCCTGTCGATCAAGGTGCCGGACGGGCCGCTCACCTCCCGTCTCCAGCACATCCAGGTCGGCGACGAGATCCTGGTCGGGCGCAAGCCCACGGGCACGCTGATCGCCGACAACCTGCTGCCCGCGAAGCGGCTCTATCTGCTGTCCACCGGGACCGGGCTCGCCCCCTTCATGTCGATCATCAAGGACCCGGAGGTCTATGAGCGTTTCGAGAAGGTGGTGCTGATCCACGGCGTCCGTCAGGTCGCCGAACTCGCCTACAACCAGTTCATCGAGAAAGACCTGCCGGAGAACGAATTCTTCGGCGAGATGGTCCGCGACAAGCTGATCTATTATCCGACGGTGACGCGTGAAGCCTTCCGCAACCAGGGCCGCCTGTCCGACCTGATCCGCTCCGGCAAGCTGTTCGAGAACATCGGCCTGCCCCCCATGTCGATCGAGAACGACCGCTTCATGATCTGCGGCAGCCCCGAGATGCTGTCCGACATGGTCAACCTGCTGACCGAGCGCGGCTACGAAGAAGCCAGTTTCTCAAAGGCCGGCCACTACGCGATCGAAAAGGCTTTCGTCGAGAAGTAAGCGGTTCCCCCTCACCCCGGCCCTCTCCCCCTGAAGGGGGCGAGGGAGGAAAAAAGCCCCTCGCCCCGCTTGCGGGGAGAGGGATGGGGTGAGGGGTGCTCCGGCAAGGGCTTTGCGCCGCACCACGCGCGCCTTAAAAGAGGGTCGCCGTTCTTCCGCGTGGTGCCCCATGTCGATCGAAAATCCCAACGTCCTCTTCATCACCGCCGACCAGTGGCGGGGCGAATGCCTTGGCCGGCTTGGCCATATGGTGCGCACGCCGAACCTCGACCGGCTGGCCGAGGACGGGGTCCTGTTCGCGCGCCATTTCGCCAGTGCCGCGCCCTGCGGGCCGAGCCGGGCCTGCCTGCTGACCGGCATGTATCTGATGAACCACCGCTCGGGCACCAATGGCACGCCGCTGGACGCGCGCTTCACCAATGTGGCGCTGGAGGCGCGGCGGATCGGCTATGCCCCTGCCCTCTTCGGCTACACCGATACGTCCTACGACCCGCGCACACGGCCCCGCGACGATCCGGCGCTCTCGACCTATGAAAGCGTGATGCCGGGCTTCGATCCCGTGTGCTGGCTGCCGGAAGACCCGGCGGCCTGGCTGAAATACCTGCGTGCCCAGGGTTACGTCATCCCGGACGAGCCCTTCGACATCTATCTGCCGGTGGACAATTATCCGGGCGCCGAGGGCAAGGGGCCGAGCTACCCCCCGCCCGTCTATGACGCCGGGCAATCCAATACCGCCTTCCTCGCCAACGAGGTCCTCGATTATCTCGAGACCCGGGGCGATGCCCCGTGGTTCGTGCATCTGTCGTGGCTGCGCCCCCATCCGCCCTGGGTGGCGCCCGAACCCTACAACACGATGTATGACGCCGAGGCCGTGCCCGGCTTCACCCGCCGCGAGAGCCGGGACGACGAAGGCCGCCAGCATCCCTGGCTCGCCTTCCAGACCGCGCGGCCGGGCTTTCGCGCGCCGGACGACGATGTCGCCTTGCGCCAGTTCAAGGCGACTTATTACGGCCTCATGTCCGAGGTCGACACGCAGCTGGGCCGCATCATCGACTGGCTGAAGGCCAACGGCCAATACGAGCGCACCCTGATCGTCTTCACCAGCGATCATGGCGAGCAGATGGGCGACCATTGGCTGCTCGGCAAATCCGGCTATTTCGACCAGAGCTTCCACATCCCCCTGATCGTGCGCGACCCTGATTCCCGGGCCGACGCCTCGCGCGGCACGATCGTCGAGCATTTCACCGAATCCGTGGATGTGACGCCCACCATCCTCGACTGGCTGGGCCTCGACGTTCCCTTGACCTGCGACGGGCACAGCCTGCGCCCCTTCCTGCGCGGCGGCCCTCCGGCCCGCTGGCGTGACGCCGTCCATTGGGAATACGACTTCCGCGACATCCGCGGCGCCGCCCCGGAAAGCGACCTCGGCCTTACGATCGAGACCAGCAATCTCGCCGTGATCGCCGACGCACGGTTCAAATACGTCCATTTCGCCGGGCTCGATCCCCTGCTGTTCGACCGCGAGACCGACCCGGGCGAACTCCACGACCTCGCCCGCGATCCGGCCCATGCCCAGACCCTCGCGCGCTATGCCGGGCGCATGCTGTCGTGGCGCATGGGCCATATGGACCGCACCCTGTCCCATTGGCACCTGGGAGAGGGCGGCCCAGTCTTCCGGCGATGAGGGCTTCCGCCGATGAATGAC
>JAQVKV010000191.1 GCA_028694545.1 Zavarzinia sp.
AGGAGGCCGGGGTCCTGTTGATCGCCGGGCGTCCCCTGAACGAGTCGGTTGCCTGGGGCGGGCCCTTCGTCATGAATACCCGGGAACAGGTGATGCAGGCCGCCCGCGACTATCACGAAGGGCGGTTCTGACGAAGTCCTCGGCACCGGGGGCGGGAAGGGCGTAGGCTTGCGTCATGCCCGCCCTCCTCTGGCTTCTGCCCCTTGCCGGCCTGCTCCTGGCTCTTGTCGCCGGGGCGGCGCCTTTGGCGCTCTACAGCGTTACTCTCGCCCCGTTCGGGCTGGCCCACGTGCTTTGCGAATTCGCCTATGTCGACCGGCGTTTCGGACGCCGGCTGAACCGGGCGCAGGTCGTGCTGGCCATCGCGCTACTCGCCGGGGCGGCGGGGTTTCGCGCGGCCGGGGTCTTCGCCGTACTGATGCCGGGGGTGGCGCTCGGGCTCGAACTGGCCTGCGTCGTTCTGCTCGTGCTGGCGGTGACCGGGGCGGGGCGGGCGGGAATCGCCGGTCTCGTGTTGGCGCTGCCACTCGCATTGGCGGCAGCGCTGGCGCCTTTCGCCACCGCGACCGTGCTCTCGATCGCCCATAATTTCACGCCGCTGGCCTTCCTGTGGGAGGTGCTGGCGGCGCGCGGCCGCCGCATTCTCATGGTCCCCGTCCTCGCCACCTTCCTCGGCGTGCCGGCCCTCGTCGTCGGGGGCTGGCCCCGGATGCTGCTGGGGGACGAGGCGGGTGGGGGCGATCCCCTCGGCAGTGGCGGACTGATCGCCAGCCTTCACGTCTATGTCCCGCCCTTTCTGGCCGACGGGCCGGCGGCGCTCGATCTCTTCGCCGCATCCGCCGCGGCGCAAGGGTTGCACTATCTCTGTGTGATCGTGATCCTGCCGCTATTGCTCGGCGCTGGGCACCGGGGCCTGCTGCCGTGGTCCCGCACGTCCATCTTCGCCGCATTGGTGGTCTTCGGATCGCTGATGGCCTTCGGCGGATTTCTGCGGGACTTCGGGACGGCCCGGGGGATCTATGGCATCGTCGCCTCGGTTCACGCCTGGGCGGAACTGCCGCTGATCGCGCTGATCCTCGGCGGTCGGCTTCAGCCGATCAGAACCAGCCCGGCCAGAAAGGAAATGCCGTTGGCCATGACCGAAAGCAGCAGCGCGGGCCCCGCCTGAAGCCGCAGCACGAAGGCGAGCACGGCGGCCTCGACCAGCGCCACGACCGCCTCGAGCACGAGGATCGACGGCCAGTAGCCGAGGCGGGGATAGGCCCAGAGCGCCAGCATCCAGAGCTGGGGGTGGGTGACGGCGGTGGCGAGCGCGATGGCACCGGCCGCGTGCAACGGTGGTGCCAGCCGATAGCGACCGGCGACGACGGCGACGATCGGCGCCTCGATCGCGATCGACAGCAACAGGGCTTGCCATTCGGTCATGAATGGCGAGGCTTTCGATGGAGGAGAGTTTTCATGGTCCGTACGGCAATCTGTCTCGTGCTTGCCCTTGGCATCCTGCCACAGGCCCGGGCCGACGTCGGTCCGCCGCAGCCGGCGCCGCCCGCGCCGGGCACGATCACCCGCGCGACCATCGCCGGTATCGATCTCGAGCAGGAGTGGACCTATTTCCGGGGACGGCGCTGGATGGTGCGTGTCACCGGCTGCGCCGATCCGGAAACCGGGGCCTGCAAGGCGCTGACAGGATGCTACATCGTCGGTGTCGGCGGCAATCGCATCGAGGATGGCGATCTCGAAGCCGTGGTGCGCCATGCCGAAAGCACGGAAGGGCCGCTGGCCGTCACGACCGACGGCTGCGGGGATGGCGGAGAGATCACCATCCCGCGCTGAGGCCGGCGTGCGGACCGGTCAGGCCGGTTCCGCGTCGCGGATCATGGGCATGGTCAGGCAGTGCAGGGTGCCGCTGTTGCGCGGGAAGGTCAGCGTGTCGAGATTGACCGGCACGACTTCGAGCCCAAGCCCCTTCAGCAGGGCGCGGCCGCGACGCCGCTCCTCCTGGATACCGTCGTCATAAAGTACGCGGCCCGGGCGGAGCACGACGGTGCCCTCGATATAGGTGCCCGGCGGCTTGTCGATCACCTCGACCTTCGCTTCCTTCGCCAGCCAATCGCCGAACCAGTCGGGCACGCAGCGGCGGTCGAGTACGGCCCGGCGCACGTCGACCATGGTCAGCGGCACGTCCAGATGGCCCGAGGGGTGATCGACCTCGACGAAGCACACGTCGACTTCCGGGGCCGCGGCATTCACCACTTCCCTGACCTGCCGTGCCCCTTCCGCGTTGCCGCGTGGCGTGACGCCGATGGCCAGGTGCTTCGGCGTCACCCAGACGACGCTGCCGCCCTCCATGGTGGCCGAACCGTTCAGCGTATGCAGGATCGGGCAGCCGAGTTCGGCATAGGTCTGGGCCGTGTAGATTTCCTCGCCCCGGCGCAGCGCGTCGTAGAGCCGGCCGATGATCACGCCGCCCTGCACGGTGAAGGACGGGTCGCGCGTATAGATCGACTTGACGAGGCGCGGCCGGGCGCCGGCCTCGGGCTTGCGCACGATGACCTCGACGCCCTCGTCGCGCAGCGAGGCGCACAGGCGCCCGAAGGCGGCCTGCATTTCGGCGAGCACGGGCTTTTCCGTATAGCGCCAGCGCACCAGGGGTTCTTCGATCGCCTCGATCTCGGGCCCCGGCTGGTGCACGAGAACGGTACGCAAATGGCCGACCTCCGAAGTCACGCCCCAGTTCCGGCCCCAATATTTTCCCACTTCCTCCTCGAAACGGGTCGTCAACGGGGGATGGGCCTGCGCGTAGATCGAACCGAATTCACAGATCCGGTCCGAGATCGTCGCATTCGTGCTCATCTTGATCTTTACCTCACCTTTCAGGGGTCATCGGCATCGGCGATGACCGTCGATGTGGGCAAAGTATGAAGAGCACCTTCTCGCAGCGTCCAATATTTTGATTTCGGGTCCCGATAAGTAAACTTATGCTGACGGGAGGCGCCCGGGTCCCCTCCGCGGCGACGGCCCCCGATTATTCAATCATTCCAGAACCATGGCTGGTCGGGACGGCGTTCGCCCTGTCGAGATACATTATTTCTGATCTATGTGTTTATTAATACATTGGAATGGAACCCGGGTTTGCTGCGCCGCAATCTGATCCCGAAGGCACGATGAAGGGGGCGGAAACCCTGGATATCGGAGGCTGGAAAGCGCTGGCCGGGACACGGCTGGTCTGGTTTTGACCGAGGCTAAAGCATAAGGCAGAAGATTGTGAAAACATGGACTTCTTGCATTCTGGCGCTCGGTGTCGCGTTCGGTGCGGCGAACGCGTCGGTGGCGGCGGACAGCATCACCATCGGTGGCATCGGGCCACTGACCGGGCCTTCCGCCAATTCCGGTCTCGCCATGAAACGAAGCTGGGAATATGTCGTCGGCAAGGTCAACGCCGAGGGCGGACTGATGATCGATGGCGAGAAGAAGACCATCGAACTCATTTTCGAGGATGACCAGTCGAAGCCCGAGGTGGGTCTGAGCGCGGCCCAGAAGCTGCTGACGCGCGACAATGTCGATGTGCTGCTGGCCGGCCTGTTCAACAGTTCGGTGACGCTGGCGATCATGGAACTGGCGCCCGAATATGAGGACAAGGTCTTCTACAGCGGCCAGTCGGTGAGCACGGCGATCGCCAACCGCATCCAGAACGAGCCTGAAGAGTTCCGCCACTTCTGGAAATTCGGCTACAACAGCAATGCGCTCGGCACCACGGTGGTCGGCACCCTCGTCGATCTGGCCGCTGCCGGGTCCATTCCGGCCGACAAGAAGACCGTGGCCTTCGTGGTCGAGGACACGGACTACAGCAAGTCGAACATCATCGCCATGGAACCCGGCCTCGTCGCCGACGGCTGGTCCATCGTCGCGACAGAAACGGTGCCGATCGGCTATGCCGACTTCTATCCCCAGATCAGCAAGCTGAAGGAACTGAAGCCGGACGTCATTGTCTCGATCTTCACGGCGGCCAATTCCGGCGTG
This sequence comes from Zavarzinia sp., assembly GCA_028694545.1. Taxonomy (GTDB): domain Bacteria; phylum Pseudomonadota; class Alphaproteobacteria; order Zavarziniales; family Zavarziniaceae; genus Zavarzinia. The sequence goes on from JAQVKV010000191.1 coordinate 4,021, forward strand.
GCTCTGGTGCGCCAGATGGACGAACAGCAGGTCGGGGGCGCCCATATGGCGGTCTATTACCCTTCGTTGATGGAATTCCGCGATGGCGCCGGGGCGCTGGCCGAAGGTGTGCTCTATACGCCCCTGCTGATCGACGCCGAGGGCAAGCCCGAGCACAAGGCTTTCGCCGCCGAGATGGAGGCGAATGGCATGTCGGCCTCGCTCGATTACGGGCTCGGCGTCTGCAACGCCCAGGTCATGATGGATGCCCTGACGCGTGCCGCCAGCGTCGACGCCGACAAGTTGAGCGCCGCCCTGGCCGCGACCGACTTCCAGTGCGCGGTCGGGCGCTGGGTATTCGATCCCGTCAATCATTCCCCGCGCATTGGCAAGGATTACTTCATCCTGCCGGCGGCGCAGATCCAGGGCGGTATCGCCCGCATCGTGTGGCCGCCGGCACCCGGCGTCGCGTCTTACCAGGCGCGCTGAGCCGGCCGGGTTTCGAGGCGAGGGGACATGTAGGGCATGGACGAGCATCCCACCCCGATTCTCGAAACCCGGGCGCTTTCGGTCGTCTATGGCGGGCTGGTCGCGGTCGACCGCATCAGCCTCGCCGTCCGCCCGGGGGAGATCTACGGCCTTCTTGGCCCGAATGGCGCCGGCAAGACCACCTTGCTGAACACGATCGCGGGCGCTGGGCGCGCAACGAGCGGCGAGATCCTCTTCAGGGGCCGCTCCATCGGCGGCTGGCGCCCGGACCGCCGCGCCCGCGCGGGCATCGCGAGAACCTTCCAGATTACACGACCGTTCGAGGACCTCAGCGTCGAGGAGAATGTGATGGTCGGGGCGCTTACCCGCTTCGGCCGGCTCGACGAGATGCGCTCGGCGGTGCGCGACATCGTCGACCGGGTCGGCCTCTCCCACAAGCGCGGAGCCAGCGCGGGCGATCTCAGCACCGGGCAGCGCAAGCGTCTCGAACTGGCGCGGGCCCTGGCGACATCGCCCTCGGTCCTCCTGATGGACGAGGTGACCGGTGGTGTCGACCAGCCGAGCATTCCGGGGTTGATCGACCTGGTCGCGGCCTTGCGCGAAAGCGGCGTCACCGTGATCCTGATCGAGCACAACATGCGGGTGATCGTCGAGCTGTGCGACCGGGTGATGTTCCTCGACAATGGCTGCCGGGTGGGCGAGGGCACGCCGCAGGAGGTCATGAGCCTGCCCGCCGTGGTCGAACTATACCTCGGCAAGGGGGGCGGCCATGCTTGAGCTGTCCGGCGTCTGCGTGCGCTATGGCACTGCCCAGGTTCTCTGGGATGTCGATCTGACCGTGGGTACGGGCGAGATCGTCGCCGTCATGGGACCGAACGGTTCGGGCAAGAGCACGATCTTCAAGGCGGTAATGGGGCTTGCCCCCGCTTCCGCCGGCTCGATCCGCTTCGAGGGACAGGACATCACCCGTCTCGTGGCGGAGGAACATGTAGGGCGCGGCATCAGCATGGTGCTGGAGCGCCGCCGCCTGTTCCCGACCATGACCGTGCTCGAGAACGTGATGATGGGGGCGTTCCACCCCGCGACCCACGCGGGCCGGGCCAAGGCCCTCGAATGGGTGCGCGACCTCTTTCCCGTCGTCTCCGAGCGCGCCGACCAGCGCGCGGAAACCCTGAGCGGTGGCGAGCAGCAGATGGTGGCGATCGCGCGCGGGCTGATGTCGCATCCGCGCCTGCTGATCCTGGACGAGCCCTTCCTCGGTCTCACCCCCATGATGGTCGAACGGGTGGTCGAGCTGATGAAGACCATCAATCAGGCCGGG
>JAQVKV010000192.1 GCA_028694545.1 Zavarzinia sp.
CGACCAGCATGCGAGACCACGGAAAGCGGGCGAAGGCTTGGCGCGATGGATCTGAATCAAATTCCGCTGATCGGCATGCTGGTACGGCGCATGGATTTCCTCGCCGCGCGCCAGCGGGTCATCGCGCAGAATGTCGCCAATGCGGATACGCCCGGCTATGTCGCCCGCGACCTGCCCGAGGAAAGTTTCGCACGCCAGGTCGCGCGCGAGATGGGCGGCGCGGGCACCACGGAAGCGAGCCGCATGCAGACGACCGCGAGCGGCCATATGGCGGGCACCCTGTCGGGTAGCGCCGGCCACCCCCGGCCCACGACCAGCGCCGATTACGAGAGTTCACCATCGGGCAATGCCGTCGTCCTCGAGCAGGAGATGGCGCGCCTGGCCGAGAACCAGATGGAACACAGCACGATCACCGGCATCTACCAGAAGCAGGTGCAATTGCTGAAGGCCGCGTTGCGCGGCCCGAACAGCTGACGGATAGGACGGGGCCCGGACCATGGACGACCTGAACCGCACCCTCCTCATCTCGGCGAGCGGGCTTCGCGCCCAGAGCGTGCGCATGCGCGTGATCGCCGAGAATCTCGCCAACGCCGAGACGGTGGGGTTGAAGCCCGGCGACGATCCCTACCGCCGCAAGGTCGTGAGTTTCGCCAACGAGCTCGACCGCGCCACTGGCGCCGACATGGTTGAGGTGAAGAAGGTGGGCGAGGACCAGTCGGCCTTCGGCAACCGTTATGATCCCGGCCATCCGGCTGCGGATGCCAATGGCTATGTCCGTACTCCGAACGTGAACATGCTGGTCGAGGTGAATGACATGCGCCAGGCCCAGCGGACCTATGAAGCCAATCTGAACGTCATCGATTCGGCGCGCAGCATGATGATGCGCACCATCGATCTGCTGCGTTCGTCGTAAGGAGAAGCCGTCATGGACCCGATCGCGAGCCGCGCCCTCGGCGCCTACAACGATGCGCTACGCCGGGGCGCCGGGACCGGTGGCGGCGAGATGCCGTCGCCCCTCTCGGACGCGACGGCGGGCAGGCCGGACGACAGTTTCAGCGCCGTCCTCGGGCGTGCCATGGATGACGCGGTCGCGACCTCGGTGCAGGCCGACCGCACGTCGATGGCGGCGGCGGCGGGCAAGGCCGACGTCACCCAGGTGGTCACCGCGCTCACCAATGCCGAGGTTACCCTTCAGGCGGTGGTTGCGGTCCGCGACAAGGTCGTGTCAGCCTACAAGGAAATCATGAGCATGCCGATCTGAGGCGGATCCCATGGCGGTTCACGTCGCGGACGGCCCGGTCACCGTGACGGGAGAAGGTCTTGACCGCAGGCGAAGCCCTCGATATCGCCCGTGAGGCATTGTTCACCATCCTGATCGTTTCGGCGCCGGTGATGCTGGTGGCGCTCACCGTCGGCCTGACCATCTCGCTGCTGCAGGCGCTGACCCAGATCCAGGAGGCGACACTCTCCTTCGTGCCGAAGATCCTGGCGATCTTCGCCGTTCTTCTCCTCGCCCTGCCGTTCATGGGTGAACAGCTGGGCGCCTTCACCAATCAGATCATGGCCCGTGTCGGTGATCGCGGGGCGGCGTCCGTCGCCGCGCCGGCGGTGCCCGGCGGCGGCTGACCATGCTGGGGCAGCTCCTGCCCGAGGCGATCTTCGCCTTCGCCCTGGTCTTCGCCCGTATCGGCGCCATGGTCATGGTGCTGCCGGTCTTCGGCGAACAATATGTTCAGGCTCGCATCCGGCTTGCCCTGGCGCTGTTCCTTTCCCTTCTCATAATGCCGAAGGCGGGCGCGCTGCCGCCCCTGCCGGCCTCTCCCCTGATGCTGCTGCCGCTGATCGGCGGGCAGGTCCTGATCGGTCTCGCCATCGCCGGCATCGCCCGCCTCACGGTGACGGCGCTGCATGTCGCGGGCACCATCATCGCCGTGCAGTCGGGCCTGGCCGTCGCCCAGAACGTCGATCCGACCCAGGGCACGCAATCCGCCGTCGCGTCCAATTTCCTCGTGCTGCTCGGCACCACCATCATCGTGCTCTCGGACCTGCACCACCTGCTGATCGCGGCGCTGGTCGAGAGTTATCGCCTTTTCCCCGTGCAGGGCGCGGTGCCGCTGGGCGACCTTGCCCGGCTCGCCACCGGGGTGGTGGCCGATACTTTCGCGCTCGGCCTGCGCATGGCGGCGCCCTTCCTCGCCTTCGGGGTGGTGTTCAACGTGCTGCTCGGCCTCATGAACCGACTGATGCCGGTGATGCAGGTCTTCTTCATCGCGATGCCGTTGCAGTTGCCGCTCGCTTTCCTGCTGTTCGCGCTGACCATCGGCTTCGCGATCACCGTCTTTCTGGACGGTTTCGTCGCGGCGCTCGGCCCGCTCATCCCCTAGGAGGGCGCCGTGGCCGAAGACCAGGACGAATCCTCGAAAACGGAAGAGCCGTCCGCGAAACGGCTGCAGGATGCCGAAAAGCGCGGCGACGTACTGAAGAGCAGCGAGGTCGGCCATTGGTTCGGCCTTGCCGCCGGGCTCGGTGCCATCGTCATCATCGCGCTGGTCACCGGGCCACAGATGGGGCGGCGGCTCGCGGGCTTCATCGACCACGGCTGGAGCATCCCTGTCGACGGCCGGGGCGGGATCGATCTCCTGTTCGAGGTCGGGGTCGACCTGCTGACCGGCCTTGGCCTGCCACTGCTGCTGTTGTCGGTCGCGGCGATCGGGGGGCATGCGCTGCAGCACAAGATCCTGTTCACCACCGAGAAGATGAAGCCGGACCTGTCCAAGCTCTCGCCCCTCAAGGGGCTGGGACGGATCTTCTCGCGCCAGGGACTGGTGGAATTCGTCAAGGGAATCGCCAAGATCGTCGCGGTCGGCACGGGGGCGACGCTGGCGGCGATGCCGACCTTCTCGACGCTGATCGACTCGCCCCTGCATGATTTTTCCGATCTTGCGGGGCTGATCCTGCAATCGGTGATCCGGCTGTTCGGCGGCGCCCTCGTTGTGCTCGCCGTCATCGCGGGGGCCGACTACATGTTCCAGCGCTTCGAGCGCCTGCGCCGCCTGCGCATGACCAAGCAGGAGGTGAAGGACGAGCACAAGCAGCAGGAAGGCGATCCCCAGATCAAGGGCCGCCAGCGCCAACTGGCGCGGGCGCGCATCCGCCGGCGCATGATGGCGGCGGTGCCGACGGCGGATGTCGTGATCACCAACCCGACCCATTTCGCGGTCGCGCTAAAATACGACAGCGAGACCATGGGGGCGCCGGTGGTCGTCGCCAAGGGCGTCGATTCACTTGCCGCCCGCATCCGCGCGCTGGCGGAAGAATCTTCCGTGCCGCTTGTCGAGAACCCGCCGCTCGCAAGGGCGCTCTATGCCGCTGTCGAGGTCGACGAGGAAGTGCCGCCCGAACACTACCGGGCCGTTGCCGAGGTGATCGGTTTCGTGCTGCGCCGGCGCGGCGGCCAGGGGCGGCGTTCGTGACGGTGCCGCGCCAAGGGAGGCGCGCGGAGCCAATCGGCTTTGCCTTTCACAGGTGATCGGTGGCAAACAGAAGGTAGGATGACGGCGAAGGGGGGCTTTCGCGTCCATGATCAGGCCTGAAGCGGAAATCGAGAGAGTGAAGAAACGGTTGCGCAAGGGGCGTTCCCTCCTGCCGTTCCTGCGCGGTATCCTTGCGGGCGCGGGAGGGGCACTGATCGGTGTCGGCATCGCGACGGGGGATGTTTTCCTCGGGCTTTCCGGCATCATCGCCGTCGCCATTCCGATGGCGGCGATCACCATCCGCAAGCGCCTGTCCGAGCGCCGGCACCGCCAGTCGATCGAGGCCATGATCGAGGAAATCGGTCCGACCATGGCGCTTTCGGCCGTGGCGCGTGCCGTGGTCGGGCCGGAAGGCATCATCGTCGAACACAACATGCCCTGGCAGACCATGGGGCTGCCGCTCGACAGCGTGCCCGAACCCTGGATCGACGCTGTCGAGGGCGGACGGGAACGGCAGTTCGCCGTGGCGGAGACGGGGCGCCAGATCGAGGTTGGGGGGCGTACGCTTGGCGGTATCGCCAATTATTTCCTGTTCTCAGTACGCGACGTGGTGGAGCCCGCCCGCGTCGACCCCGGAATCTTCGAGCATGCGGACCTCGGTTGGTTCGAGATCGGCGATGGTGGCCGGGTGACGGCGGTGAACGCCACGCTGGCGAACTGGCTGGGCCGCCAGGTTGAGGATTTCGCCGACGGCGCCATCGGCATCTTCGATGTCTTCCGCCCGTCCGATCATCCGGACGTGGGTGACGATCGTTACCGGGCCGATCTCCTGCCCGTCGACGAGGCGCCTTTCCCGGTCGAGGTCGTGCTGCAGTCCGGCGGTGGCGACACGCGCGCCAAGGGCGGACTCGTCATCGACCTGCGCGAGATCGTCCGCTCGGTCGAGGCGCTGGCCGAATCGGCCGAGCGCTTCGGACGCTTCATCGATGACGCGCCGGTCGGTATCGCCGCGCTCGCCGCCGACGGCCGGGTGGAGGAAGCCAATCCGGTCTTTGCCGAACTGGCGTCCGGCACCGCCGAACCGGAAAGGGTGCTCGGCCAGGATCTCTACACCCTGGTCGACTGGCCCACCGACGACACCAAGCCGGTGGGTGATTTCGCCCAGGTCCTGGCGGGGGCCGAGGGGGCGAGCGCCGAGCTGCGCTTCAAGGCGACGCCGTCCCAGACCATGCGCCTCTTCGCCACCCGCGAAAGCCGGATGCAGGGCGAGAACCAGACGACCCGTATCGTCTACATGCTCGACGTCTCGGCCCAGAAGGCGCTGGAGGAACAATTCGTCCAGTCGCAGAAGATGCAGGCGGTGGGCCAGCTCGCCGGCGGAATCGCCCATGACTTCAACAATCTGCTGACCGCCATCATCGGTTTCTGCGATCTGCTGCTGTCGCGCCACGGGCCGGAGGACGATTCCTTCCCCGACATCATGCAGATCAAGCAGAACGCCAATCGCGCGGCCAATCTCGTGCGCCAGCTGCTCGCCTTCTCCCGGCGCCAGACCCTGCGGCCCAAGGTGATCGACATCAGGGATACGCTGAACGACCTTTCCACCCTGCTGCGGCGCCTGATCGGCGCCAATATCCGTCTCGATCTCGAACATGCCCAGGATCTCGGCCTCGTCCGCGTCGATCCCTCGCAGTTCGACCAGGTCATCATCAATCTCGTCGTCAATGCCCGCGACGCCATGACCGAAGGCGGCCGCATCCTCATCCGCACCCGCAACATGCCCTGGAGTGAAAGGCGGACCATCGCCGCCATGCAACTGCCCGCCGCCGACTATGTGCTGATCGAGGTTTCGGACACGGGTCACGGCATTCCCCGCGACGTCCTGCCCAAGATCTTCGAGCCGTTCTTCACGACGAAGGAAGTGGGGGCGGGCACCGGGCTCGGCCTTTCCACCGTCTATGGCATCGTGAAGCAGACCGGCGGTTCCATCGTGGTGGAGAGCGAAGCTGGTCATGGCACCCTGTTCCGCATCGCCCTGCCGCGCCATGTGGCGGGTGTCGAGGAGGCGGGCGACGGCGTGGCGGAGGCGGCGGAGCGGACGGAAGGGGCGGCGCCGGGTCACGAGACCATCCTGATCGTCGAGGACGAGGACGCCGTGCGCAATTTCGCCGTCCGCGCCCTGCGCCGCCAGGGTTACGAGGTGCTCGACGCCCCGACCGGCGAGGAGGCGATCGAAATCATCGAAAGCCAGGACGGGCGAATCGACCTCCTGATCTCGGACGTCGTCATGCCTTCCATGGATGGGCCGTCGCTGGCGCG
>JAQVKV010000193.1 GCA_028694545.1 Zavarzinia sp.
GCGACGACCGCGATCAGCACCGGGACCGAGGTGCCGAAGATGGTGAGCAGCAGAAGCGCGTAGATGAGCTGGGGGATCGCCATCAGGATATCGACGATCCACGACAGCACCATGTCGACCCAGCCGCCCCGCACCGCCGCGAACAGGCCGAGCAACCCGCCGGCGGAAAAGGACAGGGCGGTGATCAGCAGGGCGATACCGATCGTGTTGCGCGCGCCATAGATCAGCCGGCTGAACATGTCCCGCCCGATGTTGTCGGTACCAAGCAGGAAGGCCCCGCCCCAGGGATCATACTGGCTGCTGACCACTTCCGACTCGCCGAAGGGCGCGATCCAATGGGCGAAGAGGGCGACGAAGGCATAGGTGAAGACGACCGCCATGCCGAGCAGCGCCGTCGGCGGAATGCGGAGGATCTGGCGAAGGGCGCGGGCCAAGGCTCTTCCCCTCTCAGCGCGGATGCAGCAGGCGCGGGTTGCTGACGATCGACAGCACATCCGCGAGCAGGTTGAGGAGGATATAGGCGGTCGCGAAGATCATGCTGGCGACCTGCACCACCGGCAGGTCCCGCTTGGAGACCGAATCGACCAGCAATTGCCCAAGGCCCGGATAGACGAAGACCACCTCGACCAGGACCACGCCGACGATGAGATAGGCGATGTTCACCGCGATCACGTTGATGATGGGGGCGAGCGCGTTCGGCAGCGCGTGCTGGACGATCACCCGCCAGGGCGCGATGCCTTTCAGGCGCACCATCTCGATATAGGGCGTCGAGAGCAGGTTGATGATCGCCGCCCGTGTCATGCGCATCATATGCGCCGTCGTGCACATGGTCAGCGTGATCGCCGGCAGGAACAGGACATAGAGGCGGTCGCCCAGCGCCGTGCCGGACGAGACCTGGGACAGGCTGGGGAACCAGCCGAGTTCGATCGCGAAGACGAGGACGAGGACATAGGCGACGAAGAATTCGGGAAAGGAGATGGCGCCCAGCGTCGCCGTGCTGATCACCCGGTCGAGGATGCTGTTGCGATAGAGCGCCGCGACGATACCGAGACCGACCGCCAGCGGCACCGCGATCACCGCCGCGTAACCGGCAAGGAACAGGGTGTTGAACAGCCGCGTGCCCAGAATGTCGGCGATGCGGATCTCACCCGACAGGGAATAGCCGAGATCGCCGTGCAGCAGCCCGCCGAGCCAGCTCAGATAGCGGACATGGGCGGGCAGGTCGAGGCCGAGGCGGCTGCGCAACGCAGCCACCGTCTCGGGCGTGCCGGCCTGGCCGAGAACGGCGGAGGCGAAATCCCCCGGCAGCAGTTCGACCCCGAAGAAGATGATGAGCGAGACGACGAACAGGGTAACCACACCAATCGCCAGGCGGCGCGCCACCATGACCAGGATGGGGGGAACGCGGAAACGGCGGCCGGTCTCGATACTCACGGCAGCATCTTCCCCGGGTTCAGCAGGCCGCGCGGATCCAGCGCCGCCTTGATCGCGCGCATGACGGCGACGGCGGGGTCCCCCAATTCCTCGGTCATGAACTTGCGCTTGCCAAGACCGACTCCGTGCTCGCCGGTGCAGGTTCCCTCCATGGCGATGGCGCGCGCCGCCAGATCCTCGCTGATGCGCATCGCCTCGGCGCTTTCCGTCGGGTCGTCCGGGTCGAACAGGATGTAGAGGTGGAAATTGCCGTCGCCGACATGGCCGACCAGCGGCGCCGGCAGAGAGCAGCGCGCAAGATCGGCCTTCGTTTCCGTGATGCATTCGACAAGGCGCGAAATAGGCACGCAGACGTCGGTCGACATGCCGCGCGCGCCGGGCTTCAACAGTTTCGAGGAGGCGACGGCCATGTAGCGCGCGTGCCAGAGGGCGCGGCGCTCCTCCTCGTTGGCGGCCCAGCGGAAATCACTGCCGCCGTTCGCCTGGGCAAGGTCGCGCACGATCTCGATCTCGGCCGCGACGCCCTTCGGATTGCCCGCGAACTCGAGGAACAGCATGGGCTGTTCGGGAAAATCGGTCTTGCAGTAGAGGTTGATCGCCTTCAGCTGCACCTCGTCGGCGACCTCGATACGGGACATGGCGATGCCGCACTGGAGCACCTCGACCACGGTGCGGACGGCATGTTCCATGTCGGGAAAGGAACAGGTCGCGGCGGAAACCTGCTCCGGAATGCCGGCCAACTTCAGGTTCAGTTCGGTGATGATGCCGAGCGTGCCTTCCGACCCGATCATGAGACGGGTGAGGTCATAGCCGGCGGAGGATTTCTTGGCGCGCTGCCCCGTGCGCAGGATGGAACCGTCCGCCAGCACCGCGCGCAACGACAGCACCATGTCCTTCATGGTGCCGTAGCGAACCGCATTCGTGCCCGACGCCCGCGTGGACGCCATGCCGCCGAAAGTCGCCTCCCCCGCCGGATCGACCGGGAAGAACAGGCCCTGATCGCGGATGTAGTCGTTCAGCTCGACCCGCGTGACGCCAGGCTCCACCGTGCAGTCCATGTCGTCCGGGCGAACGGCGATGATCCGCTTCATGCGCGAGAGATCGATGGAGACGCCCCCCTGCACCGCCTGCACCTGCCCCTCGACCGAGGTGCCGGCGCCGAAGGGCACGATGGGCATGTCGTGCGCGGCGCAAATCGTCACCGCGGCGACCACATCCGCCTCGCTCTCGGCGAAGAAGACGGCGTCCGGCAGGGCCGTGGGATGCCAGGACTCACCGTGACCATGCTGATCCCGAATCGCCTGCGCGGTGCTGACCCGGTCCCCGAAGCGCGCCGCGAGCGCGCGCAGTGCCGATTGCCTCTCGTCCGTCATGGTGACCGCTCGAACCCCGCATGAAACACCGGCCGCCGGCGGCGGCCACGGCCGATCTTCGCACCGCCGCCCACGCGGGTTCAATCCCGGCGGCCGCGACGCCCCGATCGGCGTGATCGGGAAAATCTTCGGTCAGCCATTTTTATTTGTAAACACATAAATGTCGCTTTCAGGCGCTTTAGCGCGCAGTATCGGGCAGAGAGCCCGTCGACAACGGGTTTATTGTCCGTACAATGATTCAGTCCCGCGTTGTTCCGAAGGATCGAAGCCATGGCGCCGTCCACCCCCATGATCCGCGACGAGGTCACGTCGCTACCGACCTACAATGCGGGCCTGCACCCGGAGAAGCTGCGCGGACTTCTCGGACTCGACCGCATCGTGAAGCTGGACAGCAACGAGAATCCCTTCGGCCCCTCGCCCGCCGCGATCGCGGCGGTGCGCGCCGTCGCCGACGGCCTCAACCGCTATCCCGACCGGGACGAGACGGTGCTACGCGGCCAGATCGCCGGCCGCCTCGGCGTTTCGCCCGACAGGCTTGCCTTCGGCGATGGCTCGGAAGACCTGATCGGCATCATCTACCGCATGGTCATGCGCCCGGGCGAATGCGCCGTCACGACCGTGCCGAGCTTTGGCCTGCACAAGATCTGGGCCGATGTTCTCGGCGCCCATGCCCTGTTGCTGCCTTTCGACGAGGGCTGGCGCTTTCCCGTCGCCGCGATCGAATCGGCCCTGGCGAAAAAGCCCCGCGTGCTGATCCTTGCCACGCCGTCCAATCCGGTCGGCAGCGTGCTGACCGCATCGGACGTCGACCGCATTCTCGCCGCCTGCGGGCCCGAGACCCTGCTCGTCTTCGACGAGGCCTATGTCGAATTCGTGGCGCCGGAAGCAAAGGTGGACGTGCTGGCGAAGCTTGCCGCCTACCGGGGGCCCTGGATCGTGTTGCGGACCTTCTCCAAGGCCTACGGCCTCGCCGGCCTGCGCCTTGGCTATGCGATCGCCCATGACGCCGATTTCATCCGCAATCTCTACAAGGTGCGCTCGCCCTTCTCGGTCAATGCGGCGGCGCTGGCGGCGGCGGAAGCCGCCTATGCCGACACCGCCCATCTTGACCATGTGACGGCCGAGATCCGGGCATTGCGCGCCCAGTTGCGCGCCGGCCTCGCGCTGCGCGGCTTCGCGGTTGCACCGAGCGAGGCGAATTCCCTGTTCTTCGACACCGGTCGCGACGGCGCAGCGGTGGCGGAAGCACTGCGCCGGAAGGGCGTTCTGGTGAAGCCGTGGTTGGAGCCCAGCTATACCGGCTTCATCCGGGTCTCCGTCGGCACGCGGGCGGATAACGAGGCCTTCCTCGCCACCCTCGACGCCGTGACACAGGACTGAGCCCGTGCCCAGCCGCCGCGGATCAGGGCTCGACCGTTCCTGCCATCGTGGCGAGGATCGCACCCGCCGGCACCAATCCTGCCCGATAGCGGTTCACGATGATGCCGGACACGCCGAAAGTCAGCTCAAGCGGTGCGCGCAGGGGTTCGTCGAGATCATGGAGCCGGCCGGCGAACTGCCCCGCCAGAACGTCCTGCCCGAGGTCGAAGCCTGGCTCGAACAGGCCGGCACGAGGCGCGATCAGGCGCCCGGCCGGCGCCACATAGCGCGTGCCCGGCGCCTCGCAGTCGCCACGCCAGACGCCGGTCCAGTGCAGGATCCGGCGCAAGCCCGCCAGCGCCCGGCCGAGCGAGACGGGCGAGATCATGGCTCCACCGCCAAATTCCGAGGAAAGGAAGGGCACGCCCCGGGCCAGCACGGCGCCGTCAAAATCGCCATAGGCGGAATCCACGGGAATGGTGACGGTCACCGGCGCGCCCAGCCAGGCCGCCGCCTCGACACCCTTCGCGCGCAGGCGCGGGTCCTCGGGCAGGCTGAGGAAGCCTTGATCCGCATAGAGCCCGGTGCTGCCGCCCGAATGGAAATCCATGACGAAATCGGCCATGGTCACGAGGCGTTCCATGACGAAACCCGCGATCGCCGCCGTCGGCCCGCGATCGGCGGCCCCCGGAAAAGCCCGGTTCATGTTGGCGCCGTCGAGCGGAGAACACCTCGTCGCGTTGCGCACCGCCGGGGCATTGAAAGCCGGCAGCAGGATGATCCGCCCCGTCAGTTCCGCCAGCGGCAACTCATGCACCAGACGGCGCAGCGCGATCTGCCCTTCGTATTCGTCGCCATGAATGCCGGCGGTCACCAGCACCGTCGGCCCCTCGCCCCGGCGCAGGACGACGACGGGCACCGGCACCAGGCTGGCCGCATGGCGATCGTCGGAATGATCGAGATAGATATTGCCGGCATGCACGCCCTCGGCCTCGAAATCGAGCGTGCAATGAACGGGGCCGAAGGAAATCATCGTCGATCCTCTGAAATAGGCGGGACGTTCGCGCGACTTGATCCGCGCCCGAAATCCAATCCATTCTGTCCGATGGCGGGACTGTCGTCATGAAGACGCGGACGCCGAAGGAAAAACGCGAGCCCGTGACGCCCGACATGCCGAAAACGCCCAGCTTCGCCCTTGATGGTCAGGGCCCCCTGTTCAAGCAGATCGGGCGCGCGGTCACCGAACAGATCCTGAGGGGTCGTTACAAGCAGGGCGAGAAGCTGCCGTCCGAGGCCGAGCTGACGGAAATCTTCAACACCTCGCGCCAGACCGTGAACAAGGCGATCACCGAACTCGCCAAGAGCGGCCTCGTCGAGCGCAACCGCCGGGCCGGCACCGTCGTCTCCTGGCAGTTCCAGGAGCGCTTCGTGCTGCCCCTGCGCGATGTTTCCGACGAGATCGAGCGGGCGAAGCAGATCTACGAATACCGCATCCTCGAACGCCGCGTCATCCGCAACGGCAAGGGCGGCGTCACCTGGCCGGCGCTGCCGGCCGGCGCCCGCCTGCTGTTCATCGAGGCGATCCACCTCGCCGACAGCCTGCCGGTCCAGCTCGAGA
>JAQVKV010000194.1 GCA_028694545.1 Zavarzinia sp.
CGATGCCGCTGGCCCAGGTGACCGTGACATAGGGCTTCGCCGATAGCAGTTCCCCCGTCTCGCGGTCGAGGACGTAGAAGAAGCCGTTCTTCGGCGCCTGCATGATCACCTTGCGGGGCCTGCCGTCGATCGTCAGCGTTGCGAGGATGAGGTGCTGGGTCGCGGTGTAATCCCATGTATCCCCTGGGGTTACCTGATAATGCCACTTGAGGCGTCCGGTCTCGGGATCGAGCGCCAGGATCGACGAGAGATAGAGATTGTCGCCGCCGCCCGGGCTGCGGATGTGGCGGGCCCAGGGTGCGCCGTTGCCGGTGCCGACATAGAGCGTGTCGAGCTCGGGATCGAAGGCCATGGCGTCCCACGCGGTGCCGCCGCCGCCCATCTTCCACCATTCGCCGGTCCAGGTCTTGGCCGCCTCTTCCAGTTCCGGGTTCTCGAAGGGTTTCGAGGGATCGCCGGGCACGGTGTAGAAGCGCCACGCCTGCTTGCCAGTCTCGGCGTCATAGGCGGTGACGTAACCCCGGACGCCATATTCGGCGCCGCCGTTGCCGATGATCACCTTGCCCTTCACGACCCGGGGCGCGCCGGTGATCGTATAAGGCCAAGGGCCTTCCTTGGTGTCGACTTCCCAGGCCTTCTTGCCCGTCGCCGCGTCGATCGCGACCAGACGGCCGTCGAGGGAACCGACGAAGACCTTGCCCTGCCATACCGCGACGCCGCGATTGACCACGTCGCAACAGGCGAACTTGCCCCATTCGCGCGGCACTTCCGGGTCATAGGTCCAGAGATGCTTGCCGGTGCGCGCGTCCAGCGCGTCGACGATCGACCAGGGCTGGGTCACATACATGACGCCGTCGACGACGATCGGCGTCGCGTGATGGCCACGGGTGCCCCCGGTCTCGTAACTCCAGGCCAGGCCGAGTTGCTTGACGTTGCCCGTATCGATCGCCTTCAGCGGGCTGAAGCGCTGTTCGTCGTAGGTCCGGCCATAGGACATCCAGTTGCCCGGCTCCTTGTCGGCGGCGATGATGCGGGCGCCGTCGACGGCGGCGGGGCCTTCGGCCTGCGCGGTACCCACGGCGAGACAAAGGGCGGCCAGCACGGCAAGGCCGGCGCCCGGACGGATGATGCGCGACAAGGTCTCCTCCCCCGATCTTTTTCTTCTATCGGTGGCATCACCCTAACCGCAGCCCCCGCCCCTGACAATCGTGAACAAGGCGTCAACTTTGTGGCTTCGCAGGGAAGGGCCTTACCCTGAGCTTGGTCTGGTGGTCGGGCACGGGGGTGGCACCTTCGGCGGCGCGGCCCTGGAAATAGGTCTTCTGCCAGCCCTGGCGGTTGGCCTCCGTGCCCTTCTTCGGCAGGTCGGCGAGGAACTGGTTCCGGCCCTGCGCCCAGTCGCGATAGGCGGCTTCGAGGACGGGCTCGTCGTCGAGGCGCTTCATCTCGGGCTCGACCGCCTCGACCATGCCGCGCGGCACCGGGAAGAAAAAGGCGAAGGGCTCGCCCTCCTCGAAGACGACGGGCGTATCGGGCGCGGTGAAGCGCCAGTTCATGGTGAAGCTGGCGGGAGACCAGTCGGTCTCGATGATGCCGGTGAGCGGCGCGATGCCGTGTTTCGCCGCATTGGGCGTGCCCCCGACGAAGAGGTTCCAGCCAGGCTCGGTCACGAACAGCGCATGGACGTGAAAGGTCAGTACGCCGGAACCGAAATGGCCGACGGCGACCCTGCCAGCCCCGGGCCCGGTCACGCTGACGCTGGCGGGCGGTGCCTCGCCCGACCAGACGGCCTCGACGCGGGAGGGGCACAGCAATTCCCAGCCGTGGGCATTGGCGATCGACAGCGGCAGGCAGCGATAGGCGAAACCCTGGGGGGTCGCGTCCATCCAGTCGCGCCGGGCCGGGGCCGGGCGGAGGCGCGGGGCGTGATCGCCGATCGTGTAGCAGGTCAGGCGCATGGCGGCCCGATTATCGCCCGTGCCAGCGCCGGATCAAGCGGGCGCCAGCCGCTTCAGCGCGAGTTCGCCGCCCGACCATTGCCGGTCGAGCTGGAACGCCAGCAGGGCGGCCACCACGCAGAACCCCGACATCAGCATGAAGATGACGCCACCCTGGGCGGCGTAAAGCGGGCCGATGACCAGCGTCGCCACGGAGACCGCGACCGAAATGCCGAGGGAGGTATAGAGGCCCTGCGCCGTCGCCGACAGGCCGGGGCGGATGGCCCTCGCGATGAAATGCATGGCGCCGAGATGGGCGAAGGCGAAGCTGCAGGCATGCAGCCAGTTCACCGCGAGCAGGGCCAGCGGATCGGTCGTCGCCGCCAGCACGCCCCAGCGCAGGATGCCGCCGAGCGCGCCGATGAGGATCAGCAGCGTCGGCCGCAGGCGGTTCACGAAGCGGGCGGAAAACGCGAAGAGCAGGATCTCGGCCACCACGCCCTCGGACCAGACAAGGCCGATGACGAAATCGCTCAGGCCCGCCTTCTGCCAGTGCAGGGTGGCGAAAGTGTAATAGGCGGCGTGGCTCGACTGCACGAAGGCATTGGCGCCCAGGAAGAGCAGGAACACGGGATCGCACAGGAAGGCGCTGATTGCCTTCGGCATGCGCGGCCGGCGCTCGATGTCGATCACGGGCAGCAGCCAGGCGGTGGAGGCGGTCAGGGCAAGAGCCGCGAGCGCCAGCCACAGGATGCCCTCCTTGCCGGTCACCGGCATGACCCAGCCAACCACGAGCGTGCCGAGGATGAAGGTGATCGATCCCCAGAGCCGCACGCGGCCATAGTCATAGCCGCGCTGATAGGCGGCGATAACCCCGAGATTCTCGGTCAGGGCGACCTGGGCGGGATAGAACAGATTGGCGACCAGATAGGCCGCGAGCACATGCCAGAAGCCCCAGGCCGGCAGCAGCGCGGCGAAGGACAGCAGGCTGGCCACCGTCAACCCCATGAGGATCAGACGGCGTTCCGCCAGAATGTCGGCAAGGCGGCCGAAACTGGTGTTGCCGACGATGCGGATCACCTGACCGAGCGCCAGCACGATGGCGATATCCGACGGCTCGAGGCCGCGGTGCGCCATCCAGGCCGGCAGGAAGGGCACGATGACGCCGAGCCCCGAAAAGGAAACCGCATAGAAGAAGGCCATGCGGACGGCCACCGGCAAACGCCGGCGCAGGGGCTCGGACATCGATGTTGGGCGCAGGACCCGGGTTCAGCCCGCGAGGGCGCAGTGGACGAAATCGGACAGGCGGCGGAACCGCTCGATGGACGCACTGTCCTCCAGAAGCCCGGCGGAGAGAAGCACGAAAGTGACGTCCGAGACCGGGTCCACCCAGAAGACATGGGAACCGGCGCCCAGGCCCCCGAAAGTCCCCGGGCTCGCCAGATGACCGAAGGGCGTGGGATAGATGCCCTCGCCTCGCAGCCAGAAGCCGTAGGACATATGGGAGGGGACATCCGTCCAGCCCCGCGCGGCCTTGGCGTGGTCATAGAGGGAATTGGGCAACGTCCCCGTGCGATCGACCAGGGCGAAACGCGAAAGTGCCGGCGAGAGCAGGGAAGCGCGCGGGCCCTTGCCCAATTGGCGCCAGCATTCGGCGAAGCGGAACAGGTCGGTCGCGGTGATGACGCAACCGCCCCCCGGCATCTCGCTGTCGGGCTTCAGCCGGTCGGAGGATTCGAGGACACCGGGCGGGAACAGGCCAGGCGTCCGATCGCGCACGACGACGGGCACATAGCGCGGCCGGACATCGGCCGGGATGCCCAGCACCGTGTCGGTCATGTCGAGGGGGGCGAAGACATCCTCCGCCAGGATGCGCGAGAAGCGCCGCTCGTGCGGGTCGAGCCGGCGCACGATCTCGGCCAGCAGGCCGTGGGCCAGCACGGGGCTGTACATGAAGCGCTCGCCCGGCGGGCACAGCGGCACGGCGCGCGACAGCGCGGCGGTGACCGAGCCAATGTCCGCCGCGTTCAGGGATTTGTCGCCCATGATCACCGGCGGCAGGCCGCTGGTATGAGTGACCAGATGACCGATGGTGATGCCGCCCTTGTCGTGCTCGGCGAATTCGGGCACGACGTCGGCGACCGGCGTATCGATGGCGAGGTCGCCCCGCTCGATCGCCTGCAGCACGGTCATGTTGGTGAACTGCTTGGAGACCGACATGGACATGAAGACATCGCCGATGTCCATGGCGCGCCCGCTTTCGCGGTGGGCGAAGCCGATCGCCTGATGCAGGACGACGCGGCCGCCCCGTGCCACCAGCACCTCCGCCCCGTCGATGCACCCCGCCTCGACATCCGCGAGAATGGCGGCAGGCAGACACGCCAGGCGGTCGGGGTCGAACTGGCAGGCTTCGGCGGCGTTCATGAGGTCTCTCCCGTCGTCTTGTTCTCGCGGCGGCGGGAGTGTGCAGGGATTGGCCGGCCGGTTCAACCGCCGCCCCCCACAAACGAAAAGGCCCCGGAAACCGGGGCCCCTCGTGAAAGATCCGCGTGAGGGGATCAGTCCTTGGCGCGTTCCATGTAGGAACCGTCGGCCGTGGCGACGACGACGCGGGTGCCCGATTCGATATGGGGCGGCACCAGGATCTTCTGACCGTTCTCGAGCACCGCCGGTTTGAAGGACGACGACGCCGTCTGGCCCTTCACCACGGGGTCCGCCTCGACGATCTGCAGGGTCACCGTCTGCGGCAGTTCGGCCGAGACCGGGTCGCCCTCATAGGTGCGGATGTTGCAGACCATGCCTTCCTGCAGCCAGACCGCCGGCTCGCCGATGACATCGCGCGAGACCACGATCTGCTCGAAATTCTCGGTGTCCATGAAGGCGAAATTGTCGCCCTCCGGGTAGAGATATTGGTAATCTCGGTCCTCGAGGCTGACCCGTTCCACCTGCTCGGACGAGCGGTAGCGTT
Organism: Zavarzinia sp.; assembly: GCA_028694545.1. Lineage (GTDB taxonomy): Bacteria > Pseudomonadota > Alphaproteobacteria > Zavarziniales > Zavarziniaceae > Zavarzinia. The sequence goes on from JAQVKV010000194.1 coordinate 4,906, forward strand.
CCTGCGTCTTCACGCCGTCGCGGATGCCGCGCAGCTCGAACTGGGCGAAGGCGCCGCCCTTGCCGGGCTGCACCATCTGGGTCTTGAGAACGGCGAACAGCTTGCCGTTGATCTCAACGACATTGCCGACGCGGATCGTATTCGCGTTAACCTTGGGCATGGGGATTACTCGATTAGCCTGTCCGAATGGCGGCGGACCCTATCAGACACGCCCGCGATGGACAACCGCCGCGGCGCCTGCTACGGCCCCTGCATCATGACCATGCGTCCCCTGCCCCCCTCGCCGCCCTGGTGGCGCCCCGATGTCTTCGCCGCGCGGCGCGATTTCCTGCACGCCCGCGCCGCCGTGACCAGGGCGATCCGCGCCACCTTCGAGACCTGCGACTTCATCGAGGTCGAAACCCCGGCGCTGCAGGTCAGCCCCGGGATCGAGCCGCATCTGATGGCGTTCTCGACCGAACTGGAACCGGCGGACGGCGGCCCGGCGCGGCGCCTGCACCTGCACACCTCGCCCGAATTCGCCATGAAGAAACTGCTGGTCGCGGGCGAGCCACGGATCTTCCAACTGGCGCGGGTGTGGCGGAACCGGGAACGCTCCGCCACCCATCACCCGGAATTCACCATGCTGGAATGGTATCGAACGGGGGCCGGGCTGGAGGAGTTGATGGCGGATTGCGAGGCCCTGCTGCGCGCGGCCGCCGGGGCCTGCGGGCGCGATCACCTTCTCGTCGGAGGCCGGGAGATCCCGCTTTCCGAGGATTTCGAGCGCCTGTCGATCGAGGAAGCCTTCCTGATGCATGCGGGCGTCGATCTTTTCGCGACGATCGACGATCCCCTCGTCCCGAGCCCCGGCAAGCTGCGCGAAGCGGCGGAGGAGA
>JAQVKV010000195.1 GCA_028694545.1 Zavarzinia sp.
GCTGGTGGCGCTCGCCGGTGTCGCCGGGGCCCTGACCTATTTCGTCGTCCTGCCCATGCTTGACGACAAGCCGGTGCCCGAGACCCCCACCGTGGTGGTCGACGGTGGCTCCAGCACGCCGGCGCCGACGCCGGTGCCGGGCCCGGCGTCCTCAACCACTCCGACACCGGCACCCGGCCCGGCAACGACACCGGTGCCCGATCCGGCACCGGCGCCCGCACCGGCGGTCGCGGACGCGGCATCGGCGACCATCCCTGCCGACCTGCGGGATGTTTACGAGCGCTACATGGACATGGTCGACCGCGGCGCCAGCGGCGAGATCTATGACCAGATCCTCGATCCCAATACGAAGAAGGCGGTGACGCGCGACCAGGTCGCCGCGATCTATGACGACCGCGCCGCGCGCTTCGGCCGGGGCAATGGCGCGCGCGTGGTGCGGGCCGTTGCCTATCTGACCGAACTGCCGTTCCAGCCGAACACCTATGGTCCCTATTACTACGTGCTGACCGAAACCAGGCTGGCGCAGGGTACGGTTGCGGATGGCGCCATCTTCCGCCGCGACGACAATGGCGGCTATGTCCTTGCCGACATGGAGGTGCTGCCGGCCGCTCCCGCCCTGACCCCGGCCCTGCGCGACGAGGCGATCGCGGCCGCGACCAGCCTGTTCCAGGGGCTCGAGCAGGGGTCGGTGCCGCCGGACCTGATGGTGTCGAATGCGCCGGACAGCACCGAATGGTTCGACCGGGTGCAGAGCATGCGTGGTGGCGATCTCAACGGCCGTGAGGTCGAGGCCGCCTATGCCTTCTCCGAACTCCTCGGCGAGAAGGGCGAATACGCCTATGTCCAGTTCAAGGCCAGCTTCTCCGACGCTGGCGTGCTTGAACAGGCATGGCTGAAGCGCGAGGGCGGCAAATGGAAGGTGGCGCGCTACTGGTCGGCGCCGAACTTCTGACCCGGCGGGGGCCCAGGGGGGCGGATCAGGCCTCCGGCGTATCCACGATGGTCGGCGGTGTTTCGCCCGACTTGGCGAAATAGGCTTGCACAAGGCCGACCAGCTGGGGCGCGCTGGAAAGGCCGTTGACGAAGCCGCCCAGCAGCGAGACGGCCGCCACCAGCAGCCAGTCGCCCTCGGGCTGGGCGTCCGCCAGCGAGCCGATCACATTGGCCACGAAGACGAAGGGGATCGAGGCGGCCACCAGGAAGGCGAGGATCTTGACCCTTTCGCCCTTCATCATCGCGAAGGACAGGCGCAGGTCCGCCGACGGCCCGTAGAAGATCTGCGCCGCCCCGAGGACGAGGCCGAGCATGACATAGATGCCGACGGCGAGCAGGAGCAGGGCGACGAAGAAGATGGCCGGCCCCGCCGGCATCATGATGCCGACGGCGACGTTGAAGGCGCCGAGGCCGGCCGTGACGACCGCCGCCTGGGCGAGGATGCGCCAGGCCCGCTTCGTCGCCTCGCGCGGCGTGACCGAAGGCGGGCAGCCCAGCTTGCGCGCCAGCAGGTCGCCGGCGGCCTTGACCGCGAAGGGGGCGATCACGAAGAGCGATCCGAGGAAGCCGAGCGCGGTACCGACGAAGATCCCGCCGAGGGCGGCGGGGTTCTCCACCGTGTCGCCGCTCATGCCCGGGTCCATGCCGAAACCGTGGACGGCGAGAAGCGAGCCGAGAAACGCGCCGAGCGCCGGCACGACCCCGAGCAGGCCGGCCAGCCGCAGGGACTCGCGCTCGAAGACCACGCGATAGGCGCTCTGAAGCATCAGGACAAGCAGGGGCACGGGCATTGGCGGGCGAAATCCGTCTCGTGAAGCGATGTCCCTGCTACCCCGGATCGGGGGCGATCACAACCCCCGTGACGGCGGCGGCGTGTCGAAGAACAGGCCGGCCCCTGTCGGTGCCAGGCGGGCGCTCGCGGCCGAGGCATGGAAAAAATGGCCGCACAGGAAGATGAGAATCGGAACCTGTGTCGCGAACTGGACCGACCCCAGCAGGAGATCCCGCGCCGGCGACTGCGGCAGCAGCAGGGCCGCGATGCCGATCAGAAGCGAGGCGATGGCCGACGCCAATCCCAGCACCAGCATGCCGCCCAGCAACGCCCAGCGCCGGCCCCGCGACAGGGCGCGCGCCTCGCCGAAGCCGAAACGGCCATGATAAAGGATGCCGAGCCCGTAGAAGGCGTGGGCCGTGACGAACCAGAAACCCCATAGGCCGACGACCACGAAGAGAATCACGACGGGGGTGTGATCCTCCGGCAGAAGCTTCGACAGGATGGCTGCAAAGAAGCCCAAGGGCGCGGCGATGACCAGGGCTATGGCCAGAACGAAGAGGATATACGCCTTGATCAGGCGCAAGGCGCCCCAGACCGGGCCGACCGGCACCGGTTGGCCGAACACGCGCCCGTTCAGGCTGGAAATCAGAAAGACATAGGCTGGCAAAACCAGCAGCGTCAGGCCGCCGACGATCGAAAGGAACCGGAAGAAGACAGGCTTCGCCTCTTCCGGCGTCAGGCCGCGGAAATCCGTCGTCGGCAGCGAGTCCGTCGCGACCGCAAGTGTGTAGGCGATGGCGCCGAACAGAACCTGCACTACGGTGAAGCCCAGCGTTTCGAGGCAGATGGACCGGGCGATCGAAAAACGGATGTCACTCCAGAAGCCGTTACCCATGAGAGCCTCGCAAAACGTTCATGGTGCATAGTCCTCTGAAGCTATCGCATAGATGGCATTATTCCCGTGAAATTTTTGAATTGCGTGGGTTGAGGGGCGCGCCGAGTGGGACGCCTCATCCCGGGCCGACCAAACAAAAAGGGCGACCCAAGGGCCGCCCTTCGATGTCATGTGATGGTACCGCGCTTACTCGGCGTCGGTCTTGTCCTTCTTCTCGAGGACGATCTCGGCGCCAGTCTCCTGGTCGACGACCTTCATCGAGAGGCGGATCTTGCCGCGTTCGTCGATGCCGAGAACCTTCACCTTCACGGCGTCGCCCTCGTTGACCACGTCGGTCACCTTGGCGACGCGCTTCGGCGCCAGCTCGGAGATATGGACGAGGCCGTCCTTGGAACCGATGAAGTTCACGAAGGCGCCGAAGTCGACGACCTTCACGACCTTGCCATCATAGACTTCGCCGACCTTGGCCTCGGCGACGATGCCGTTGATCCACTTGATCGCGGCTTCGATCGCATTGATGTCGGAAGCGGCGACCTTGATGGTGCCGTCGTCCTGGATGTCGACCTTGGCGCCGGTCTTCTCCACGATCTCGCGGATCACCTTGCCGCCGGTGCCGATCACTTCGCGGATCTTTTCCTTCGGAATGGTGATGGTCTCGATGCGCGGGGCATAGGCGTTCACTTCGGTGCGGGCACCGGTCAGCGCCTTCGCCATCTCGCCGAGGATGTGCATGCGCCCGCCCTGGGCCTGATGCAGGGCGACCTTCATGATCTCTTCGGTGATGCCGGTGATCTTGATGTCCATCTGCAGGGAGGTGATGCCCTTCTCGGAACCGGCCACCTTGAAGTCCATGTCGCCGAGGTGATCCTCGTCGCCGAGGATGTCGGACAGCACGGCGAAGCGATCGCCTTCCTTGATCAGGCCCATGGCGATACCGGCGACCGGGGTTTCCAGCGGCACGGCGGCGTCCATCAGCGACAGCGAGGTGCCGCAGACGGTGGCCATGGAGGACGAGCCGTTCGACTCGGTGATTTCCGAGACGACGCGCAGCGTGTAGGGGAAGGCTTCCTTGGCCGGCAGGACCGGACGGATCGCCCGCCAGGCCAGCTTGCCGTGGCCGATCTCGCGGCGGCCGGCGCCACCCATGCGGCCCACTTCACCGACCGAATAGGGCGGGAAGTTGTAATGCAGCATGAAGTGTTCGTGATAGGTGCCCTCGAGGGCATCGATCATCTGCTCGTCGTCGCCGGTGCCGAGCGTCGCGACCACGAGGGCCTGGGTCTCGCCACGGGTGAACAGGGCCGAACCATGGGCGCGCGGCAGCACGCCGACCTCGGCCAGGATCGGGCGGACGGTGACGAGATCACGGCCGTCGATACGGGTGCCGTTGTCGAGGATGCCGTTGCGGACGATGTCCGATTCCAGCGCCTTGAACTGTTCGGCGATACGCTGGCCTTCGTAGCCTTCGGCCTCGAGGGTGGCGATCGCCTTCTTCTTGGCGGCGCCGACGGCCTCGTAGCGGGCCTGCTTCTCGCGGATGCCGTAGGCGGCGCGCAGGTCGGCCTCCACGGTCGACTTCAGCAGGGCGACCATGGCGGAATTGTCCACCGGCTCGGCCAGGGCCCAGGGCTCCTTGGCGGCGGCTTCGGCCAGTTCGATGATCGCGTTGATCACCGCCTGCATCTCGCGGTGGCCGAACATGACGGCACCCAGCATGACCTCTTCCGAAAGCTGCTTGGCTTCGGATTCGACCATCAGCACCGCTTCGCCCGTACCGGCGACCACGAGGTCGAGGTCCGAGTTCGGCAGTTCGTCGAGCATCGGGTTGAGGACGTATTCGCCGTTGATGTAGCCGACGCGGGCGCCACCGATCGGGCCGAGGAACGGCAGGCCCGACAGGGTCAGGGCGGCCGAGGCGCCGATCATCGCCGGGATGTCGGGATCATTTTCCATGTCGTGGCTGAGAACGGTGGCGACCACCTGGGTCTCGTTCCTGAAGCCGTCGACGAAGAGCGGGCGGATCGGGCGGTCGATCAGGCGGGAGACCAGGGTCTCCTTCTCGGTCGGCCGGCCTTCGCGCTTGAAGAAGCCGCCGGGGATCTTGCCCGCGGCATAGGCCTTCTCCTGGTAATTCACCGTGAGCGGGAAGAAATCGACCCCGGGCTTCACGGATTTGGCGGCGACGGCGGTGACGAGCACGGTGGTGTCGCCATACTGGACGAGCACGGCGCCGTCGGCCTGACGCGCGATGCGGCCGGTCTCGAGAACCAGCTTGCGGCCGCCCCAGGTCAGTTCCTTGCGGTGAATGGTGAACATTGTTCTTTCCTTCCAAACGGGTTCGCGCCCTTGCGTCGAGCCCGGTCCTTGCTTCGGGTCTGGCGCCCTACGCGCCGCGCCCCGGAACCGCCGGCCCCTGCCGTCGATCCCGCATGCCCGGTTTGCCCTCCGGATAGGGAAAGGGCCCGAAGTGCGACGCCGTTGCAGGCAAGGCGTGTACTTCGGGCCCCGATCGCAGGGAGGGCGGCACGATTGTCGTCATCGTCCGCCCCCCGGGGATTACTTGCGCAGGCCGAGACGGCCGATCAGCGTGGTGTAGCGCTGGGTATCGCGGTTCTTCAGATAGTCGAGAAGGCGACGGCGCTGCGACACCAGCATCAGAAGGCCACGACGCGAGTGGTTGTCCTTCTTGTGGGTCTTGAAGTGTTCGGTCAGGTTGACGATGCGTTCGGTCAGAACGGCGACCTGGACCTCGGGCGAACCGGTGTCACCCTCGTGGGTGGCGTATTCCTTGACGAGCTCGGTCTTGCGCTCGGGCGTGATCGACATCGGGTAACTCCTGGATCAGAGGTTGAAGACGCGTACCGGACGGACCAGCGGCCCGTCGATGCGCCCCAACGCCACGAGGCCCGTGGACGCCATCAGGCGGACCACGGTGTCACCGTCACGTCGTTGCGCGGTACCCGGCATGCCGATCGCCCGGCCGTCTCTGAGGGCCCGGGCGTCTTCCGCCGTCACGGCTAGCGCCGGGATGTCGTCCAGCGCAGTCACGACCGGCAGCAGAATGCCGTCAGGGGGCGATGTATGAAGCAAAT
>JAQVKV010000196.1 GCA_028694545.1 Zavarzinia sp.
GCCGTGGCGCGCGCTGGAATGGGGCCAGACAGGGCCTGACCAATGAAGCCACAGTCTGACCGACCGAGGCTTACGATGCAATGCAGCAAAGCCCCATGGCCCCGGAAGGGCCGGTGCCCTTCTACAGAAGCCCCAGGCTCTTGAAGGAGGCGTGGCCCTGGCGGCCGATGACCAGATGGTCGTGCAGGGAAATGCCGACGGCCTTCAGCGCCTTTTCGAGGTCGCGGGTCATGTCGATGTCGGCGCGGCTCGGCGTCGGGTCGCCGGACGGGTGGTTGTGGACGAGGATCACGGCCGAGGCGGCGAGGTCCAGCGCCCGCTTCACCACCTCGCGGACATAGAGCGGCGACTGGTCGACCGTGCCCCGGCCATGCGCTTCGTCCGCGATCAGGACATTCTTCCGGTCGAGGAAGAGGACGCGGGTTTCCTCCCGCGATTCCCGGGCAAGACGGGCCCGGCAATAGTCGAGCAGGGCGGCCCAGGAGGCGATCACCGGCTTCTTCACGACATCCGCCGCCAGCAGGCGAAGGGCGGCCTCGCGCACCAGCTTCACCGCGATCGCCGCGACCTCGCCCATGCCGTCCTGCCGTTCGATCTGGTCGAGCGGGGCGGCGAGCAATTCGGCGAGCGAACCGAAGCGGGCGATCAGGTCCTTGGCCAGGGGTTTCACGTCCCGGCGCGGGATGGCGAGGGCGAGCAGGAGTTCGAGGATCTCGTAATCCGGCATGCCCTGGCCGCCCGTTTCACGGAAACGGGCGCGCAGGCGGGCGCGATGGCCGTGGTAGTGCGGCGCGCCCGGCCTGTCTTCCCCGGCGTCGGACTCAGGCGCCATAGGGCGGCTTGGTATAGCCGGCGGGGGAGAGGGTGAAGATCTCGATGCCGTCCTCGGTCACGCCGATCGAATGCTCGAACTGGGCCGAGAGGGAACGGTCGCGGGTGACGGCGGTCCAGCCGTCGGACAGCATGCGCACGTCCGGCCGGCCGATGTTCACCATGGGCTCGACCGTGAAGAACATGCCCGCCTCGATCGTCGGGCCGGTGCCCGGGCGGCCGTAGTGCAGCACGTTCGGCGCGTCGTGGAACACGCGGCCAAGACCATGGCCGCAGAAATCCCGCACCACCGAGAGGTTGAAGCCCTCGACATAGCGCTGGATGGCGGCGCCGATGTCGCCGAAGGTGGCGCCGGGGCGGATGACCTCCAGCCCCTTCATCAGGCTTTCGTAGGTAACGTCGATCAGGCGCCGCGCCTTCACCGGGATATTGCCCACGGGATAGGTGCGGTTGGTGTCGCCGTGCCAGCCGTCCAGGATCACGGTCACGTCGATGTTGAGGATGTCGCCGTCGCGCAGGGGCTTGTCGCCCGGGATGCCATGGCAGATGACATGGTTGATCGAGGTGCAGACCGAGGCCGGGAAGCCCCGGTAATTATAGGGGGCGGGCCAGGCGCCGTGATCGAGGATGAATTCCCGCGCCAGATCGTCGAGCCGTGCCGTGGTCACGCCGGGGCGAACCTCGGGCGTCAGCATGTCGAGGCATTCGGCCGCCAGGCGGCCGGCCTTGCGCATGCCCTCGAAATCGGCGGCGCCGTGGATCTTGATCTTCTCGCTGCGGCGGAAGCTGAAATCCTCTTCCTCGTCGTCGGCGAGGGCCTCGGGCGGAAGGGCGGAAGTGGTCCTGTTCATTACATGTCCGGAACAAAAGGTATTTCCCGGTCGAGGCTAATGCCCGCCGGTGTGATGGCGCAAGCATAGCACAGGGACTCGACCCCCTGTGCCATGGCATTTCGGAAAGCCTGGGCATAGGCGGGGTCGATGTCGTCGGCGAGGACGAAGCGCGCCGCGTCCGTGCGCTGAACCAGATAGAACAGCATGGCGCGGCGCCCGGCCGCCGCCGCATCGGCCAGTTCCGCCAGATGCTTGGCTCCTCGGGCGGTCACGCTGTCCGGAAATTCGGCGAGTCCGGGCCGGCGCGACAGGGTCACGCTCTTGATCTCGACCAGGCAATCCGGTCGGTCGGCCTCATGCTCCTCGAGCAGGAGATCGATCCGGCTGTTGTGGCCGTAGGGGACCTCGCGCCGGAGCTTTCCGTAGCCGGCGAGGGCGGGGATGCGGCCGGCCCCCACCGCTTCCGCCACCACGGCGTTGGCAAGGCCGGTGTCGATGCCGACGGTCGCGTCTCCGATCTCGACGAGATGCCACGACCAGCGCAATTTTCGCTTGGGATCCCGCGCGGGCGACAGGTAGACCACCGCGCCCTCGGGGGCTAGGCCCAGCATGGAGCCCGGATTGGCGCAATGGGCGGTCACCGCCTCGCCGGTATCGAGCACGACATCGGCGAGGAAACGCTTGTAACGCCGGACGAGACGGCCGCGCACCAGTGGCTCGGGGAAGTTCAAAGCGGGTGCCCGGCGCAGCAGGCGTCCAACTCGCCGGGATCGTGGGCGCAGAACAGGGTAATCTCCCTGCCGCGCGCCTGTTTCAGCAAGCGCAACCGTTCCTGATTGCGCTTGCGGTCCTTTCCGATCGTGTCGGTCAACGCCTGGAAGACGCGCAAGCCTGCCGGCGTCCAGGGCCCGGCGCCCATGGAGGCATGGTGGAAATAGGCGTCGCCCGCATGCAGCAGCCAGCCCGCGCCGGTCCTGACGGCGACGCCGCAATGGCCGCGCGTATGGCCGTGCAGGGGGACCAGCAGGATGTCGGTCTCCGTGTCGGACAGGGCGCGGACGGCGGAAAAGCCGAACCAGTCCTCGCCCTCGCCATCGTAGAGCTTCCAGGACGGTGCATGGGCCCATTGGGCTGGGATGTAGCGGGTCTTCGCCATCAGGTCGCGGCGTGACATCGCCGCCTCGTGCTCGCGGGCGTGAAGATGGACGGTCGCTTTCGGGAAATCGCCCAGCCCGCCCGCATGGTCGAGATCCATATGGGTCAGCACCACGTGGCGCACGTCGTCGGCGGAAAAGCCCAGCTTCTGGATCTGGAACAGGGCGGTCTCGTCCGGATCGAGACGAGGCTGCGTCATGGCGACGAAGCCGGCGCCGAGCCGCTTCACGGGATGCGCCACGTCGGCGGTGCCGAGGCCAGTGTCGACGAGGACGAGGCCGTCCGCCGTCTCGATCAACAGGACGTGGCAGACCATATGCGCCCGTTGGAGGAGCCCGCCGCGCCCGGCGATCAGGCGCCCGCCGAAGGGACACATGGTGGCGGCGTTCAGATGGTGAACCTTCAAGGGGCGTCTCCTCCGCAATCCCGATGGCGTCAACCTAACACGGCCGAAGGTGATCGCAGTCGCCGTCTTCCGGCGCGGCGCCGATCCGCTATAGTCGCCGGCATGACGAATACGAACGACGATACAGCCCCCCGGATCTATACCGCCGCCCTGGCGATTATCGGCAACGAGATCCTGTCCGGCCGCACCCAGGACGCCAATCTCGCCTATCTGGCGAAGACACTGAACACCTGGGGCGTCGAGATGCGCGAGGCCCGCGTGGTGCCCGACATCGAGGCGGAGATCGTCGCCGCGGTGAACGCGTTGCGGGCCCGCTACGACTACGTCTTCACGACGGGCGGCATCGGCCCCACCCATGACGACATCACGGCCGATTCGATCGCCAAGGCTTTCGGCGTCTCCCTGATCGAGCATCCGGACGCCATCGCCCTGCTCGAGGCGCATTATCCGCCCGGCGAACTGACCCCGGTGCGCCGGCGCATGGCGCGGGTGCCCGAAGGTGCCGGCCTGATCGAGAATCCGATCTCCAAGGCACCGGGCTTTCGCATCGGCAACGTCTTCGTGCTGGCGGGCATCCCGGCGATCATGCGCGCCCAGCTCGAAGGCGCGCGGGGCTTCATCGCGGGGGGACGCAGCGTGATGTCGCGCACCGTTTCGGTCCTCGTCGGGGAAAGCCGGATCGCCGAACTGCTGGAGCGGGTGCAGGGCGACTTCGCCGATCTCGACCTCGGCTCCTACCCCTTCTTCAAGCGCGGTGGCGTCGGTTCGGCGCTGGTCCTGCGCGGGCGCGACGAAAACCGGCTCGAGGCGGCGACGGCGGCCCTGACCGGGGCCCTGCAGGCAGCGGGGATCGAGGTGCATGCGGGCGAAATTCCCGACTGATCGGAATTCCCGACCCGAGCGATTTGTCCTGAATGTGACGGCGGTCGCAACCACGCCTCAATTTCGGGGTTATCATCGCCGAAATGAACGTGTCCGGAATCGGAGAAGCATCGTGAAGAAGATCGTTGCCGTCGTCACGGGTCTGGCGCTCGCAGGCTGCGCCACGGGCTATCGCCCGGTGGTCGACCCGGCGACGTCGAAAGCCCCCCCCGGCTATTACGAGAGCGATCTCGCCTATTGCCAGAATCTCGCCGATCAGGTTCCGACCTTGAACGAGGCGGCGTCCAACGGCCTCGCGGGCGCCGCGCTCGGCGCGATCGCGGGCGGTATCGCCGGTTCCTTCTCGGGTAATTTCGGCCAGGGTCTGGCGGCGGGCGCCGGTATCGGCGCCGCGGCGGGTGCCGCGCGCGGCGGCCTGACGGCGGAACAGGAAAAGCGCCGCGTGATCGACAATTGCATGCGCAACCGGGGTTATTCGGTTCTGAACTGAGCCGGCTTTCGGCAAGGCGTGGCCTCGTGGTAGAAGGCGTGTCCCGGTTGCGGCCGGGGCGTGTCACCCCTGGGCCCGCTTGGCGGAATTGGTAGACGCAAGCGACTTAAAATCGCTCGGCTTTGCCGTGCCGGTTCGATCCCGGCAGCGGGCACCACGGGGTGAAGCAATGACGCAACGACGCCATCTTTCGATCGCAACGGCCGGCAGGGTGCTGCCCGTCGTGATGCTGCTCGCGGCCGGCCTCGCGGGCTGTGCCAGTCCGCGTGCCGACGCGGCGCTCGAAGCGCAGAACAGCCTGATCGGCATGCCGAAGACGAAGCTGCTGTCCTGTGCCGGGGCACCGGCCGCCTCGGCACAGTCCGGCCCGAACGAGGAAGTGCTGACCTACGAGAGCCGCCGTATCACGGGCTATGGTGGCGGGCCCAGTTTCGGTGTCGGCGTCTTCGGCGGCAGCGGCAATGTCGGCTACGCCATGGGTTTCCCGGTTTTCGGCACGCCCTATGTCGAGGATGTCGACAATTGCCGGGCCAGCTTCACCCTGCGCGACGGCATTGTCGTTCGCGTCGTCTATGGCGGTTCGGACGGTCGTACCACGCGGCGTCTCGAACAATGCTACCAGATCATCGAGAATTGCCTGCAGCCGCCCGCGAACTGATCCCGGTCCGCCGAAAAAAGGAAAGCCCGGCCGGAGGGGACGGCCGGGCTTCTATGGTACCCAGGTCTGGGCAGGTCGGAGATCGCTGCAGGGGCAGGGGCAATTTGCGATCCCCGGGGTACCACACCCCTTGTCGGGGCCTTGTTCGAGCCGCCTTTCGTCCGCGGCGGCATGACTTCATTTTCTTCGGAAATGGTGCCGCATCCGGGCGACATTGTGGTCATTTCGAGGCGGCGCGTTTTTTTCTGGTCCGTGGCGCCCGCGCATGACCGAGCAGCCCGTCGGCGCCCTGCCGGACACCTCCTTGCCGGACACCTCCTTGCCGGACACCGCCCTGGCGGATACGCCGCCCCGTGGCGGAATGGCCCGTCTCGGGCGCGCCTTCCGCCATCCGGCCTTTCGCTATTTCTTTCTCGGGCAGATGGTTTCGCTCACCGGCACCTGGGTGCAGATGGTGGCGCAGAGCTGGCTGGTCTATCGCCTGACCGGCTCGGCG
>JAQVKV010000197.1 GCA_028694545.1 Zavarzinia sp.
GCATCTGATGGGCCTCAAGGGTTTCGAGCAGGCTCGCCCGCGCCAGCTCTCGGGCGGCATGCGCCAGCGCGTCGCGATCGCCCGCGCCCTCGCCCTGCAACCAGACATGTTGCTGCTGGACGAACCCTTCGGCGCCCTCGACGCGGTTACCCGCCGCCGCCTGAACATCGAGCTGCAGTCGCTCTGGAGCCGCGAGCGGCTGACCACCCTGCTGGTCACCCATTCGGTCGAGGAAGCCATCTTCCTGGCCGACCGGGTGATCGTGATGTCGCCCCGCCCGGGCCGTATCCGCATGGAGCGGCGGATCGATTTCCCCCGCCCGCGCACGCCCGACATCATGCGCAGCCCGGCATTTCATGCGCTCTCGGACGAGTTGACCGAGGCGCTGGACGAACTCTCGGCCGGGGGCGATTGACGATGGCTACCGCCGGAGCCCGGAGCGAGCGCCGCTATCTCGTCGCCGGCGCCCTGCTGCTTCCCCTGTTGTGGGAGGGGCTGGCGCGCACGTCCGTTCTATCGGGCGCGGTTCCGCCGATCAGTGCCGTCTTCGCGGCGCTCTTTCTCGATGGTGACCTGGGGGTCTATCTGGATGCCGCGGGCTTCACGGCGGCCAATGCCGGCCTCGGCTATCTGCTCGGCGCCGCGATCGGCGCGGGCATGGGGATCACGGCCCTCCTCGTGCCCCCGCTGCGCCGGGGCATCGTGCGTTTCGGCGCACTCCTCAATGCAACCCCGGTGATTGCCCTGGGCCCCATCCTGCTGGCGACGGTGCCGCGCGAAGGCCTGCCGGTGGCGGTTTCCGCCTTTTTCGTCTTCTTCAGCGTCCTGGTCGCACTGCTGCGCGGCTTCGACGAGACGAGCCCCCATCTTCACGACGTGCTGAGCGTGCTCGGCGTCGACCGGCGCCGCCGCTTCCTCCATCTCGAACTGCCTAACGCCCTGCCCACCCTGATCGCCGGCCTCAAGGTCGCGGCGCCGGCCGCCGTGGTCGGCTCGGTCTTCGGGGAATGGTTCGGCCTCGACCAGGGGCTCGGTCCGATCATGATCTCGTCGATGCAGAATTATGCTCTCGCCGCGCTCTGGGCCGCCACGCTCCTCGCCGGCGGGCTTGGCGTACTCGTCTATCTCCTGCTCTCCGTCGCCGAGCGCCGCATCGCCGCGCGTTACCGCTGACTCCCGAAAGAAGGATGCCGTCAATGCCCGATCGACAGGCCCTGTTCCGGCCCGACCGCTTCGCCCACGCCAATCTCTATGTCGGCGACGTCGAAAGATCCGTCGCCTTCTATCGCGACGTCTGCGGCGTCAAGGAAGTCTTCCGCGAACCCGCCATCAAGGCAGGCTTCCTCGGCAACGGCGCCACCCACCACGACATCGCCCTGATGCAATGCGCGGATGGCCCTCTGATCGGCCGCGATGGCACGGTTCAGAACACCATGGCGCGGGGACGAAGCCCTGGCCTCAACCACATCGCCTTTCACGTCGCCACCGAAGAGTCCCTGATCGACGCCTTCGGTCGCGCCGAGAAGCTCGGCATCAAGGTCGAGAAGGCGCTGGACCACGGCATGTCCCGCAGCCTCTATCTCTTCGATCCCGATGGCAACGCGGTCGAATTCTACGTCGACATCGTCGCCGACTGGCGTCGCTTCTACGACGAAAACCGCGACAGTCTCATCACCTCGCGCTGGGACCCTTCCCATGAACCGCCTGTGGCGGCGCACGAGCCGCTGCCACGCAGGGACGACCGGGTGCCGGGCGCGTCCCTCCAGCCTAGGGAAATCTGCGGTGCGACCCTGATCGTCGCCGATCCGCAAGCGAGCCTGCGCTTCTACCGCGACGTCGCCGGGCTCGAATTGCGCCAGGCGACGAGTGACGTCAACCTGCTCGCCCTTCCTGGCATGGCGGAGCCCTGCCTGGCTCTGGTGTCCGCCATGCCAGGCGAGCGGATCGGTCTGCACAGCCTGTGGTTCCTGGCCGATCCGGACTCCCCGGCCCTGGCCGGCACGGCCGGCGGACGCACTCACCTGCGCGACCCGGATGGTCTCGCCCTGACCTTCCACGCCGGCACGGCGGCGCTGCCCCGGCATGCCGACCGCCGCGACGCGCTGGCGGCCTGATCCCACGGCATGCGTATCCGCCTTCTCGATGCCGGGGGCATCCGCACCCGGGTGCTGGAGAGCGGGACGGCCGGCGGCCTGCCCCTCCTGCTCCTTCACCCGGTCGGCTTTTCGGCCGACCTCTGGTGGCCCAACATGCCGGCGCTTTCGGCCAGCCGGCCGGTCTGCGCGCCGGACCTGCTCGGCCACGGTTTCTCCGATCTTCGCGATCCCGCCGGCCGGATCGGCCACGGCCCGATCCTCGAGCATGTCGCGGCCCTCGTGGACGCGCTTGGCTGGAATGACTATGCGATCGCCGGGAGTTCGTTCGGCGCCCAGATCGCCCTTCTTCTCGCCCTTCGCCACGGTCCCCGCGTGCGCCGGCTCGTTGTGATCGGAAGCGGTACAGCACTGCAGACCGAGGCGGAGACCATCGCCACCCTGCGGCGCACCCGTACCAACGCCATGCGCGCCCTCGAAGCGCCTTCGGCCGAGACATGCCGGACCCGGCTGGCCAATCTCTGCCATGGCTTGCCGGACGGGGCGGCCGAATTCCTGCTCCCGGCCCAACTCACCGCCTATGCCCGCGCGGGCGCCGCGGAAGCCTATGCCGCTCTGCTGGATGCGATGACGGACGGCGCGACGGCCCGCCCCTACCGCGTGCGCGAGCGCCTGGGCGAGATCGCTGCGCCCGTCCTTCTGCTCTGGGGCCGGCAAGATCCCCGCGCCGCCCTCGTCCGAGCCGAGGAAGCCCTGGGCATTCTTCCCAATGCTCGCCTCACCGTCTTTGAAGACTGCGGCCATCTGCCGTCCCTGGAACATCCGGCGGCCTTCAACGGTACCGTCTCCGAATTCCTGGCCGGCGCCTGATCTCCGACCGCCGGCGGGACCGCGAGGGCCACCACCTGCTTCAGGTGGTGGCCCTCGCCCGGGGACGTCAATAGGGGATGCAGAAACGATATGTGATCCCTTCGGTGACGAATTCCTTGTCGTTGATCAGTGGGAAGCCGAATTTGCAGTTCCCCATGAAATTATCCGCGCGCCCTCCATGCAGCGAGCGGCACCTGTCGTGACATTACCCTTCAGACGAAGACGCGTGATGCCGCGAGAAACCGTCCTTGTATCCGAAATGACCTGGCGCGACCGAGCAGCATGCCCACCACATGCCGCTGGGCGTCGACCAGTTCATTCCGACCGCCATCTGTCGCCTGGTCGCGGAGCGGATCGGCGGCATGGTGGCGCCACCGATCCCCTATGGTTACAAGTCGCAGCCGAAATCGGGCGGCGGCCAGCACTTCCCGGGCACCCTGAGCCTCGACGCGGACACCCTGATCGCCGTGGCGACCGGCCATTACGAGAACAGCTGGTTCCTGGTCGAGGCGATCGACCTCGCCTTGCGCGATGCCACGCGTGACGGCATCACCGGCCTTCGCATCGTCCGTCTCGATTATTGGGACTTCATCTCGAAGCCGAGCGAAGCCATGCTGTTCGGTGACGGACCGGCGAACTGGGCGCTCGAACATGCGGCGATCATGGAGACTTCCATCATGATGCATCTGCATCCCGGGCTGGTCGATGCGGCGGCAATCGTCGCCCCCCCGCCGGCCGACTTCCCGCCCTATGACGTCTATCCGGTGGATCTCGGGCCGATCCCGCCGGACGGCGCCCTGTCCTCGCCAAAACCCGCGAGCGTGGAAAAGGGCCGCCGCCTGATCGAGCAGCTCGTGCCCGATATCGCCGCCGCCCTGCTTCGCGGCTTCGCCCCGGGACCAGCGTGACCGCGCCCGCGATGGAGCGGATCGAGGCCGGGCGCTGGTACAGGACCCGGCGCCTGGCGGACGATGTCACCCTGATCGACGAACCCTGGATCAAGGCCTTCTACCGCTGCAACATCTGGCATGTCCGGGGGCGCGAGCGCGACCTCCTGGTCGATTCCGGCATGGGCGTGGTCAGCCTGCGCCAGCATGTGCCGCTGGTGACCGAGAAAGCCTGCACGGCCGTCGCCAGCCATACCCATTTCGACCATATCGGCTGCCACCACGAGTTCGACGATTGCCGGGTCCATCCGGCCGAGGCGGCGATCCTGGCGGCCCCGACCCGGGCCAACACCCTGGCCGAAGCCTATGTGAGCGACGAGATCTTCGACGGCCTGCCGCCCCTGCCCTATGCCTCCGCCACCTATGGCGTGCGCGGCACGACACGCTTCAACACGATCGTGGACGGCGACGTGATCGACCTGGGCGACCGGCGTTTCACGGTGATCCACACCCCCGGCCATTCCCCCGGCGGCATCGCCCTGTTCGAGGCCGCGACGGGCATCCTCTTCTCCGGCGACATCGTCTACGACGGCCCGCTGGTCGACGACGTCACGGGCCCCGATCTCGCCGACTACATCGCCAGCATGAAACGATTGCTGACGCTGCCCGTGACCATGGTGCACGGCGGCCATTTCCCGAGCTACGGAGCGGAGCGCCACCGCGCCATCCTGCGCGACTGGCTCGCTCGCCGCGACCGCTGAGCGCGGGCACCTTGATCCACCTCGCGCCCGCGGCGGAATACTTCGGGAAGAGGAGAAGGGACAAGATGGCGAGCGTCACCGATCTCGACCTGCGCCTGCTCAGGGTTTTCATGGCGGTCGCCCGGGGCGGCAGGCCAGAATTCGACACGACGGTCATGACGTTTGCGCCTCCCGAACAGAATGATCTCGCCGACCAGCACAAGGCCGAGCGATAGAATGAAGACGATCGTCCCGACGGCATTGATCTTCGGATTGATGCCGGCCCGCATCATTTCCCAGATTGCAACGGGAAGGGTTATGTCGAAGCCGCTGGCGCCGAGGTCGCGCGCCACCCGCTCCAGCACTTCCTGGTGACTCCCCATCTGGGCGAGGCAGATGGTGAAGGCGAGAGGCAAGATTGACCGCGACATGGCCGAGCGTCACCAGCGCCAGCGACTTGGGCAAGACGAGGCCGTTCGCCAGAATGAGGAGCCCGATGCCGACGCACATGGGCGCGACGATGAGGGGCATGAGCAGGAGAAAACGCCAGATCCCGGCGAGCGGCGGCTGAAAGCGGGCGAGGTCGGAAGCCGCGAAGAAGCCGAGCGCGGTCGAACCAAGGCCGGAGATGACCGCGATGACGACCGAGCGGATCAGGGCATCCATCAGCATGCCGCCAGGCCCCGGCCCCACCACCTCGGGCGGCGCCAGCGTCAGACGATAGCTGAAGGCAAATTCACTGGAATAGGGCAGCATGGCGGAACCGATCGCCTGGGTGTGAGGGGTCCCGCGTCATTTTTCGTGCAGGAACAGACGATGGCACCCGACAAAAGTCGGGCACCCTTGTCAGCTCTCCTTGCTCGTATATGACGAAGGTGTCGGGAGGGAAGAACCAACGGCCCGACGCGGGAACGCCACGGGTCAGCCTCCGCCCTCGATCCGGTTCAGGGCAGGGATCATGCTCTCCAGCCATTTGACAAAGGCGGCGCAGTGGCGCCGGGTACGATAGTCGGCCCGGATCGACAGGAAATAGGAAATCACTTCCAAGGCCGGAACGTCCCCTTCGAAGGGATCGATCAGCCGGCCTTCCTTCTGCTCGGCCCTCGTCAGGATGTCGCTTTCGAGAATGACCCCGAGGCCGTTTGCCGCGGC
>JAQVKV010000198.1 GCA_028694545.1 Zavarzinia sp.
GGCTTCATGCCCGGCGTGGTCGGCCAGTTCTTCCAGTCCTTCGCCATCGCGGCTTGCGTCTCGGTCGCCTTCTCGCTCGTCGTCGCGCGTATGCTGACCCCCCTGATGGGCGCCTATATGCTGCGCGGCGAGGATGCCCATCCGCATCGCGAGCCGCGCTGGATGCCGACCTATCTCCGCTTCCTCGGCTGGAGCCTGGATCGGCGTTTCCTCGTGCTCTTCGGCGGTATCGGCATTTTCGCGGGCTCGCTCTGGCTGACTACGCTGCTGCCCAGCGATTTCGTGCCGGTCAGCGACCGGGGACGCTCCGTGATGTCGGTGGAACTGCCGCCCGGCGTTTCCCTCGAGGAGACGGACAGGGCCGTGCAGGAGTTGAGCGCCCGCATCAAGGATCGACCCGAGGTGCGTTCCATCTACGTCTCGATCGGCACTGATACGGTTACGGGCGGCACGGGCAGCGCGGGCTCCCTGCTGGGCGAGGTGCGGCGCGCCACTGTCGTGATCAATCTGGTGCCGCGCTCGGAACGCGACCTGACGCAGCAGGAATTCGAGGAAGAGGTGGGCGTGGCCCTGCGCCAGGTGCCGGGCGCGCGCGTGCGCTTCGGCGCCGATGGCTCGTCCGGCGCCAAGTTCCAGCTTGGCCTCGTCGGCGACGATCCGCAGGAACTGGCGCGGGTCGCTCGGGAGGTCGAACGGGAGATGCGCGGCGTCGCCGGTATCGTGAATGTCGCCTCCACCGCCAATCTGGCCCGGCCCGAGATCCGCATCGTGCCGAAGCCCGACAAGGCGGCCGAACTCGGCGTCACGGCCGAGACACTGGCGGCGGTCGCGCGCGTCGCGACGCTGGGCGATTTCGATCAGGCCCTGCCGAAGTTCAACCTGCCGGACCGGCAGATCCCGATCCGCCTGATGCTGCCCGAACGGGCGCGCGACAATGTCGATTTTCTCGCGAGCCTGCGGGTGCCGACGGCCGACGGCGGCTCGGTTCCCCTGTCCGTCGTCGCGGACATCGTCCATGCGACCGGTCTTGCCCAGATCTATCGCCTCGACCGGCGTTCCAGCGTCGCGATCGAGGGCGAGCTGATCGACATTCCGCTTGGGGTTGCGTCGGAACGGGTCCATGCGCTGCCGGCCATGCGCAATCTGCCGCCGGGCGTGCATGAACTGGCGACGGGCGATGCCGAGAATCTGGCCGAGCTGATGGTCGGCTTCCTCGTGGCGCTCGCGACCGGCATCTTCCTGATGTATCTGGTGCTCGTCCTGCTGTTCAAGGGCTTCGCCCATCCGGCGACGATCCTGACCGCCCTGCCGCTTTCGATCGGCGGCGCCTTCGGCCTGCTCTTCATCGCCAACGAAGCCCTGTCGATGCCGGCCCTGATCGGTCTCCTGATGCTCATGGGGATCGCGGCGAAGAACTCGATCCTGCTGGTCGAATATGTGTTGCACCAGCGTGCCGCCGGCATGGACCGGCGGGAGGCCCTGATCGATGCCGCCCGGAAGCGGGCGCGTCCCATCATCATGACCACGGTCGCCATGGGCGCCGGCATGCTGCCGATCGCGATCGGCATCGGCGCCGATACGGAGTTCCGTGCCCCCATGGCGATCGCCGTGATCGGCGGTCTCATCACCTCGACATTGTTGAGCCTGGTCTTCGTGCCCGTGGTCTTCACCATCGTCGACGACGTGCGCGCGTTTCTCGCCCGGCGGCTCGGCCACCGGCTTCATGCGCGCCGCGCGGAAGGGGAACGCCATCTGGCGAAGCCCGCGCCGGTGACGGGGCCGGTGCGGCTGGAGCCTCCGGCGGCCTGAGGCAGGGCCTATTTGAGGCGGGGGGTCACCATCTCGACCACCATGTCGACCATGCGGGCGACCGTGGTGGTGTCGACCTCGCTGCCGGCGACCAGCAGGAAGGAGATCCAGCCGGTCGCAACGACCCAGATGGCATGCGAGAGGTTCGCCGAACGTTCGGCGCTCTCCCCGGTCATCGCCTGCAGGGCGCGGCCGAAGGCCCCCGTAATCTCGCCCTGCAGGTGGCGGTAGGCGCGCTCCACCCGTTCGTCCCGGCGCATGATGGCGACCTGGTCGGGAAAGAAGAAGCGGAACTCGACGAGGATGGTGGCGGCCCCGGCCATCTGCCAGCGCAGGCGTTCCATCGGGTCGGTCGCGGCCAGACCCTCGGGGTTCAGGAAAAGTGCCTGCACCCGCTTCTCGACACCCTCGAACAGGTACCAGAGAATGTCTTCCCGGTTCCTGAAGTGATAGTAGAGGTTGCCGGGAGAAATGCCGCAGGCGAGGGCAATGCGGTTGGTGGTCACCGCCGTATAGCCGTAGGCGTTGAAGAGATCGCGGGCAACGTCGGCGATGCGGTCGCGGGTCTCGGCCGATTTGGCACGCAGACTGTTCCGCCCCGGCGAGGGGGCAAGGCGCCTTTCGCCATTGGTCATGCGTGTTCCTTCCCTGGTCCCGCTTCGAGTGCTACTGCCCCCGGGGGGCTTTGTCGAGGGGGGGCAGGTACGAGATCAGGTCGTGTTCGTGCTTGAGCAGCAGCGAGATCAGCCCGCCGTCCGAGAGCAGCATCAGGGCTTCAAGCAGCGAGGCGCGCATGATCTCGCGCTGGCCCTTTTCAGGAAAATCATCCAGATCGCCATCGACCCGGAAGGGATAGACCACGACCCGCGCCGGTTGCATGATGCGTCCCTGGCCCTTCACACCCTGGTAGGTGCCGAGCGATTTCACCGCCGTCTCACCGATCAGGCCCGCTTCCTCATAGGCTTCGCGCCGCGCGACCTCGTGCCCTGGAAGGCCGGGTTCAGGCTTGCCCTTCGGGATGATCCAGCGGCCACTCGTACGGGACGTGACCAGAACGATCTCCATCTCGCCCGACCTGAGGTCGAGGGGCAAGGCGGCATATTGGCGGATCAGGGATTTTCTGGGCATGCGGTGGTCGGTTGATGGATGTCTGTCGTTATATGTCTATTTGGTGGGTTTCGATCATACGCCCTACTAGGAATTGTGCATACCTCCTACCCCATTACCACTTCCATGTCATGGGGTTTTCATGTTCCGGGACATGCGTCGGCGCTATGCTGTGATCATGGCACGCTTGTCGATCCTTGGCCTCGCATTGGTCCCGTTTCTGGTGGTCCGGGGATTGCCGGCCGGGCCGGTGTCCGCGCGTCCCGTCGAGGGGCTGACCAACTGCGAAACGGTCGTGACGGGGCAGGAAGCTACTGAACGGGCGAGAGGCCTCGGACTCTGTCTGGCGGAAGTTCTCGTCAGGGTTTCGGGGCGGCCGGCGCTTGCCGCCGATCCCCGGGTCGAGGCCCTGAAGCCGCAGGCGTCGGCCGCGCTCCTTGATCTCGAATATGAAGATCGCATGAAGGCGTTACCACTTGGTGACGAACAGGGAACGCGCGACCGACCGTTTTTCCTGCGCCCGCGGTTCCGGCCCGATGCGATCGAGGGCATGCTGGCGGAACTCGGCGTCGCGCTCTGGCCGGCGGACAGGCCCGTGGTCGGCGTGCTGGTCACGGTGCAGCGGGAGGAACGGCGCTGGCTGGTCGCGCCCGGCGTTGCGGGTGTCACGGCGAATGCCCAGATCGAGGCGCTGCGGGCCGCCGGCGACCGCTTCGGCGTGCCGCTGGCCCTGCCGGCTCCTGGCGTGGTTTCGCCGGACGGCGATGGCGTGCCGGAGCCCCCGGCGGATTTCGCCGCGCGTCTTGGCGCGGATGCCGTGCTCGCCGGTCACCTGGTCTGGGACGAGGCGGCGCTTGGCTGGCGGGTGACCTGGGTCATGCCGGGGCGCGATGTGGCGCCCTGGTCGGCGGTAGGCGTTTCCTTCGACGATGCCTTCCGGCTCGGCGTCGGCGGCGTGGCCGCGGCGCTGTCGGGCAATGTTCAGGCGCCGTAACCGCAGGCGCGCAGCGCGTCCATCATGTGACCGGGCGGCGGCGCCGTCACCTCGACCGGGTCGCGGCTGGGATAGAGCGGCAGGCGGATGGCGCGGGACAGCAGGTGCAGGACCTCCTCCGGTTCCGGGCTGCCCTCGGGCCGGCCGTAGATCGGTTCGCCGACGATGGGGCAGCCGATCTCGGCGCAGTGGACGCGGATCTGGTGGGTACGGCCCGTGCGCGGGTGAAGCTCCAGCCACGACAGGCTGCCGTCCGCGCTCGTCCCCAGCAGCCTGTAGTCGGTGACGGCGGGCTGGCCGGCGGGGTCGACCACCATGCGCCAGCCGCGCTTGGGCGTCAGCTTGGCCAGCGGCTTGTCGATCGTGCCCTGCTCCTCGGGCGGGCGGCCGCGCACGATCGCCCAATAGGTCTTCTCGGCCCGTCCGCCCGAAAAGATCTTGCCCAGCTTGGCGAGCGCCTTCGGATGGCGGCCGAGGACGAGGCAACCGCTGGTGTCCCGGTCCAGCCGGTGGCCAAGCGCCGGGGCGCGCGGCAGGCCGTAGCGCAGGTGCACGAAACTCTGCTCAAGGTTGGGGCCGCCGCCCGGGCCCTGATGCACGGGCAGGCCGGCGGGTTTGTCGATCACCAGGATCAGGCTGTCCTTGTAGAGGACGCGGGCCTCGATCTCCTCGGCGTTCGGGGCGCGGCCGAGTGCCGGACGGGGCATGCTCAGCCCCGGCCGCGATAGGGCGGTACGCCCTGATCCGGCAGCCAAAGGCCATCGGGCGGGGCGCCGGTCTGGTAGAAGACGTCGATCGGAATGCCGCCGCGCGGATACCAGTAGCCGCCGATGCGCAACCAGGCGGGGGCAAGCACGTCGACCAGCCGTTTGGCGATCTCGACCGTGCAGGCTTCGTGGAAGGCGCCGTGGTTGCGGAACGAGCCGAGGAAGAGCTTCAGGGCCTTGCTCTCCACCAGCCAGTCGGCCGGGACATAGTCGATCACCAGATGGGCGAAATCCGGCTGACCGGTCACCGGGCACAGCGAGGTGAATTCCGGGCAGACGAAACGCACCACATAGGGCGTGCCCGGGTGCGGGTTCGGGATCCGTTCGAGGACGGCGGCTTCGGGGCTTTCCGGCAGGCTGCTCGCCTTGCCGAGAAGCTGGAAATCGGGAGTTTCGGCGCTCATGGCGGCGCACTCTACAAGCGTGGCGCCGCTTGCGCCAGCGCGGCCAGTTCGCGCCGCAGCCAGCGATGCAGTGGTGCCTCGTCGTCGCGCCGGTGCCAGATCATGGACAGGCGCACCGGCGGCAGGTCCAGAGGCACGGCTGCCGTCACCAGACCGAAACCGGGGGCGAGCACGGCGGCGACCGAACGCGGCAGGGTGAGTAGCAGGTCGCTGGCCGCGATCATGGCGCCCGCCGCCAGATGATGCGAAGCCACGGGGCCGAGGTGCCGGGTGTGCCCCATCTCGGCCAGCACCCGGTCGACCGCGCCCACCCGACTGGCGACGGCGGAAACAAGGACGTGGCGCGCCGCCAGATAGGCATCGAGGTCGAGGTGGCCGGCCGCCGGATGCTCCTTGCGCATCAAGACGGCGAATCCCTCCCGCGTCAGGAATTGCCGGGTCATGCGCGCGGGTGGCTCCGGCAGGGCGCCGAGAGCCAGCGCCACCTGCCCCTCGTCGACGAGGGCAATCGCATCCGCCCGGTCGCAATGGCGAAAGGTGAGGGCGATGCCGGGCGCCAACCGGCCGACATGACGGGCAAGCCCCGGTGCCAGCGCCAGTTCCGCGTGGTCGGAGGTGCCGATCAACACCTCGGCCTCGATGGCGGCGG